>DASPTT010000097.1:0-22460 GCA_035623275.1 Acidimicrobiales bacterium | reverse complement strand
GAATTCCAGCCAACCCGACTCGGCCAGCGCCTGGGACTGCGTGGGATCCTCGCCGAGGACCGTGCGGTAGAGGGCCAGCGCGTCGGCGGCCCGTCCCTCCTGCTCCAGGGACGCGGCCTGCGCCAGCTGGCGCTGGACCTGCTGGCTCCGCCCCAGCGTGGGAGAGCCCGAGGAGGCCTCGCCGGGCAGGCGCATGCCCGTCGCCGACGCCACGGCCACCAGGGCGAGGAGGGCGAAGGCGGCCGTCCCCGTGGCCACGAGGAGGCGACGGCGCCGGCGGCGCACCCGGGCCGGCAGGCGCGGCTCCGAGCCCTCGGTCACCGCCGCGGCGGGCGGCGACGGCGCGATCGCGTCCAGCGCATGGAGCACCTCGGCGGTGCGGGCCGTATAGCGGTCCTGCAACGTGGCGTAGTCCTCGGGCGACAGGTCCCCGACGGCCCGCTCGTCCTCCAGGTCGCGCAGTGACCGCACCAGGAATTCGCGCTCGTCCTCGAGCTGCGCGCGCGTGAGGTCGGCGGCGCCGGCGCGCGTCACGGCGCCGCCCCGAGGCGCGCCTCGCCGGCGGCGGACGGCCGAGCGCCCTGCGCCATCGCGGCATCGACCAGGCGACGATCCTCGTCGCTCACCACCACCGGGGCCGGCGCTCGACGGCGCCAGAAGACGACGCCGAGCGCGGCCAGCCCGCCGGCGCCGGCGAGCACCGGCAGGAACCACACCAGTCCGGCCAGTCCACCGGCCGGCGGGCGCAGCAATATCCCCGGGCCGTACCGGCTGACAAGGAACTGCTCGATCCGGCCGTCGCTCTGCCCGGCGCGGGCCCGGGCCAGGACGGCGTTGCGGATGGCCACTGCCGTCGCCGACGACGAGTCGGCCACCGACAGCCCTTCGCAACTGGGGCACCGCACCACCGCGTCGACGGCGGCGGCGCGCTGGCGTGGCGAGCTCGGGGAGGCGGAACGCGACGCGCCCACCACCAGGGCGAGCGCGACCAGCGCCAGGCAGCCGATCCAGGCAAGGGTGACCCGACGTCCGTGGGCGCTCACGCGGCCGTGCTCCGGGCGCGCCCCAGCCAGTAGTCGAGGAACCCGCTCGTCACCGGCCCGTCGAAGTGGGCGACGACGATCCCCTGGGGGGACACGAGGAAGGTCTCGGGTGGACCGCGCACGCCGTATTGCAGGGCACGCGCGCCACCGGGGTCCGCCAGTGCGGGCCAGGTCGCGCCGGACTGGGCCAGAAAGGCACGCGCGCTCGAGGCGGCGTCGTCGAAGGCCACGCCGACCAGGGCGGCGTCGCCCGGGGCCCGGTGGTGGTAGGCGAAGGCGACCAGATCGGCCTGCTCCTGCTGGCACGGCGGGCACCAGCTGGCGAAGAAGTTCACGAAGACCCACCGTCCCGCGAGCGACGACAGCGAGAACGTCCCGCCGTCGAGCGTGGTGCCCGCCAGCGCGGGGGCGCGCTGGCCCACGAGCGGCGAGTCGACTTCGGTGGCGGTGGCCGGCGGTCGCGTGGCCAGCACGGCCACCAGCGCGCCGGCGACGAGGAGCACCGAAAGGGCGATCCAGCGCGCCGTGTGCCGCCGCCGCGGGGGACGACTGCCGGCCGTGTCGGCCGGGGCGCCCGCGGTGACGGCCGTCGGTGTTGGGCGTGGGGTGCTCGGCGCGCTCGGCGCCCCGGCGGGGCTCATGGCACGGACGCACCCACGGGCTCGTCGTGGGGATCGTCCTCCACGGGCATGCCCGCGGCGCCGAGCGCGGGATCGGGGTCGGGTTCCGGTCCGCGCCGGGCGGCGGCGACCGCGGGGACCGGCGCGGAGAGCGGGTCGGTGGCGCGGCGCCGCCGGCCAGGGACGGCGGCGAGCAGCGCGCCGACCACGACGATGCCCGCACCGACCCAGAGCCACACCACGAGCGGCTGCACCGTCACCCCGATGGTGACCGGGCCGCCCGCCCCGGTGGGGATGGCGTCGACGGTGAGGTAGACGTCGGCGAACGCGTTCGACGCGATCGCCGGGGTACCCACGGCTTCCGTGCCCGCACCGAACTGGCTCACCGCCGGCCGATAGGGCCCCGCGCCGTCCACCCGGACCAGCGCCTCGGTGGCCTGGCGGGCCGGCGTGCGCACGGTGGCGAGACCGGCGAAGGCGATGGTGTGGCCGTCGAAGCGCTGCGCGGCGCCCGGGCGCAGGGTCACCTCACCGCGCTGGCCGAACGAGGATGCCGCGGCCATGGCGACGGCGACGACCACGACCCCGACGTGGACCACCAGGCCGCCGTTGGCCCGTCCGACCAGACCGCGCCACGCCCCCACACCGTGACGGTGCGCCGCCCGCGTGGCCAGGGCGAGTTGACGCGCGTTGGAGGCCAAGGCGAAGCCGGCCAGCCCGAAGGTGGCGAGCGGCAGCACGCCCCGCACGCCGGCGAGCACGCACAGGGCGATCGTCGCCGCCCCGACCCACGCGGGGACCATGAGCCGGTCGCGCACCGTGGTCAGGGTCGTCTTGCGCCACGGCAGCGCCGGCCCGACGGCCATGAGGAACAGCAGGGCGAGCACGATCGGGACGGTCATGGTGTCGAAGTACGGCCGGCCCACCGACACCTGCTGGCCACGCAGGGCCTCGTAGAACAGGGGGAAGACGGTGCCGAGGAGCACCACGAAGGCGAAGCCGACGAAGAGGAAGTTGTTCAGGAGGAACGCGCCCTCCCGGCTCACCGGCGAGTCGATGCCACCGGGCGAGCGCAGCCGGTCGCCGCGCCAGGCGATGAGGCCCACGCCCGTGGCCAGCACGACGCCGAAGAACCCGAGCAGCAGCGGGCCGATGCTCGAGTCCGAGAAGGCGTGGACGGACTCGATGACACCGGACCGGGTGAGGAAGGTCCCGAGGATGGTGAGCGCGAAGGTGGCGATCACGAGGGAGAGGTTCCACACCCGCAGCAACCCCCGGCGCTCCTGGACGAGCACCGAGTGCAGGTAGGCCGTGGCGCACAGCCACGGGAGGAACGAGGCGTTCTCCACGGGGTCCCACGCCCAGAACCCGCCCCATCCGAGCACCTGGTACGACCACCACGCGCCCAGCACGATGCCCACCGTGAGGAAGCCCCAGGCGAAGAGCGTCCACCGGCGCGTCGCCAGCTGCCAGCCCTCGCCGATGCGCCCGGTGACGAGCGAGGCGATGGCGAAGGCGAACGGGATGGTGAAGCCGACGAAGCCGAGGTAGAGCATCGGCGGGTGGAAGGCCACCAGCGCGTTGTCCTGGAGGAGCACGTTGGGGCCGAGCCCGTTGGCGGGTGTGGGGCCGGCCACCGTGCGGAAGGGGTCGGCGGGCCCCGCCATGAGCGCGAAGAAGAAGGCCGCGACCACATAGGTCACCAGCGTCGCCCACCACACCAGGGGGTCGTCCGACTGCCGGCGGAAGCGCCACACCATGGCCACGATGTAGCCCGAGAGCACGAGGCCCCACAGCAGGATCGAGCCGGCCAGCGCCGACCACATCCCGGTGATCGTGTAGAGGGTCGGTGTCTGTCGACTGCCGTTGGCCGCCACGTAGGCGATCGAGAAGTCGTGGCCGAGCAGTGCCCGCTCCATGGCGACGGTGGCCACCAGCGCGCCCACGAGCAGCAGGGGCGCGTAGACGCGGCCGCTGCGAGCCAGCTCGGGACGCCGGCGGCCGATGCCGAGCGCGGTCACCACGATGCCCACGACCGCGGCGGCGAGGCCGAGGAGGACCCCGCTGTGGCCGAGCGCGGCGTTCACCGGCTGCTGCCGTCCGGCGCTCGGACGCGGTCGGGGTGCTGCTCCCGGTACTGCGCGGTGTGGTCGACGATGATCTGGTCGGAGACGAACGTGTCGCCGGCGAAGTGGCCGACGACCACCACCGGCACGTCGGGCTGGAAGAGCTCCGGTGGGTTGCCGTGGTTCACGACGTCTATGCGGTGCACGGTGCCGGCGGCCACGAAGCGCACCGTCGAACCGCTCTGGTGCACGGTGCCCGGGACGACGAGGCCTTCGAGCCGGAAGGTGCGGACGCCGAGCATGGCCTTCTGGGCGATGGCCTGGTCGACCGTCTCGAAGTAGTCGAGCGAGCTCCCGAGGCCCTTGACGAGCAGGAGCACGAAGGCGGCGGCGAGCACGAGACCCACCACGGCCAGCCGCCTGCGCGAGGTCCCGTGTCGCCTGGCCCCGGTGCCCGTGGGCCGGGCCGCCCGGTCGGGCCGGGCCGCATCGGTGGGCCGAGCAGGGCCGGGCGCGTCGGCGCCGGGGCTCCGCGTGGTCGCGGTGGTGTCGGTCACGGCCGGTCGCGCTCGACGCGTGCGGCCAGCGCCTCGAGGCGGCGCCGGCGCCGGACCAGGGACAGCGCGTAGACGCCGAGGGTGCCGAGCGCGATGGCGTAGCCCGCGGCGATGTAGCTCATGGTGCCGCCTCCGCCGCACCGGCGCGCGCCGGTGCCGAAGCGGCTGCGGGCGCGCCCTCCGCCCAGCGCTCCTGGAGCGCCTCGTCGAGCTCCGCACCCTCGAGCTGCTGGCTCAGGGTCTCGATGCGCATGCGCTGCGCCAGCATCCACACGAAGGTGAGCGTGAAGGCGACGAAGCCGAGCAAGAGCGTCCAGGCCATGGACCCGTGGATCGTCGGCGACAGGTTCGCGTTCAGGACCGTCGCCCCCTGGTGCAGGGTGCGCCACCACACGACCGAGAAGTGCACGATGGGCACGTCGACGGCGGCGATGATCGCCGCCACCGCGCAGCGCCGGGCGCGGGCATCGGGGTCGCCGGGGACCCGGCGCAGGGCCAGGTACCCGAGCAGCATGACGAGGAGGAGCGCGGTGGAGGTGAGCCGGGCGTCCCAGGCCCACCACACCCCCCAGGTGGGCCGGCCCCAGATCGAGCCGGTGACGAGGGTGAGGGCGGTGAACACGGCCCCCACCTCCACGGCCGACGCGGCGAGGCGGTCCCACATGGGGCTGCGCGTCCGGCGCCACAGCCACAGGATGCTGGCCAGCGCGGCGGTGCCGAAGGCGAGGTAGAGGGCCACCCAGGCGATGGGCGGATGCACGTACACGAGGCGCACCAGGTCGTGCTGGACCTGGTCCGGAGGCGTGACCCAGATACCCAGCCACAGCGTGGCGACCACGGACACGAGCGCCGCGATCCCCACGGCGCGCACGACCAGTGTGGTGCGACGGGACCACGGGGCGACGGTCATGCGGCCTCCTGCAACGGGCCGAAGAGCACGACGCCCAGCGCCAGGTACACGGCGGCGAAGACCACCAGCAGCGCCATCCACGGGTCGGTGCCGGTGCTGCCCTGGCCCAGTGCCGCCTGCCAGGCCCTGGTCCCGGCCAGGAGCACGGGTGCGACCACGGGCAGGAGGAGGAAGGGCAGCAGGGTCTCGCGCACGCGCAGTCCCCCGGCCAGCGCGCCGTAGAGGGTGCCCGACGCGGCCAGCCCCAGCGTCCCGAACACGGCCGCGGCCACGAGCGTGGCGACCGAGCGCACGTGCACGCCGTAGAAGAGCAGCACGCCCGCGCCCAGGAGGACCTCGAGCGCCGCCAGCTCCACGGCGACGGCCGCCGTCTTGCCCAGGAAGATGCCGGCCGGGTCGAGGCCCGAGAGCCGCAGCCCGTCGCGCGCCTCGGTGGACTCCACGGCGACGCTGCGCTGCACGGCGAGCACCGTGGCGAAGAGCAAGGTCACCCAGAACAACCCGGGGGCGGCCTGCGCGATCGGCGCCCGGCTCGGACCGAGGGCCAGGGCGAAGAGCACCAGCACCACCACGCTGAAGGGCGCCACCTGGTTGAGCACGACCCGCGAGCGAAGCTCGATGCGCAGGTCCTTCCCGGCCACCAGCACACCGTCACGCCACATGGACGCCTCCGCGCACGGGAGCCTCCGGATCGACGGCGGCGCCGCCTCCCGTCGCCTGACGCCGGCCCAGGTCGATCTCCGACACCACGCGACCCCCGGCCATGGAGACGATGCGCGTCGCCAGCGGTGCCGACATCGCCGGCTCGTGCGACGCCAGCACCACGGCCGCGCCTTCGCCCGCCGCGTCGCGCACGATCTCGTCGACCACCAGGCGACCGCCCTCGTCGAAGGCGGCGTGGGGCTCGTCGAGCAGCCACAGCTCCGGGCCGCGCGCCACCAGCACGGCCAAGGCGACGCGCCGGCGCTGGCCGGCCGAGAGCCGGCCGGCGGGCGTGTCGCGCAGCCGCCCCACGAGGCCGAGCCGCTCCAGTGCCTCGTCCGCGCCACGCGCGGCAGTGCCCGACCGGCACCCCGCGCGCCCGGCGCGGGACCGCAGGGCGAAGCGGACGTTCTCGGCCACCGTGAGGTCGTCGTAGAGGGCGGCGTCGTGGCCGAGCAGCCCGACACGCCGGCGTACCCCGACGCGGTCGCGCCGAAGGTCGTGGCCGAGGACCACGGCCTCGCCCTCGGTCACCGCCAGCAGACCGGCACCGGCCCGCAGCAGGCTCGTCTTGCCCGCGCCGTTGGGCCCCTCGAGCACGACGACGTCGCCCGGGGCGACGACGAGGTCGACGCCGGCCAGGGCCGGGAACCGCCCGGCGAGTGCGACGGCGGCACGGAAGAGGACTGCGGGGGCCATGACCAGGGCCACATGCTACGGGCGGCCCCGCCCGTCGATCCAAGCGGGACGCGAAGTCAGCTCACGGTCAGTCGCCCGAGGCCCACCGCCCGCAGGAAGGCCGAGACCTGGGTGGAGAGCCAGTGCAGGTTCCCGGTGCACAGGAGGATGCCGAAGGCGACCAGGGCCGCCCCCGCCACCAGGTTCACCACCCAGAGCCGTGAGCGGACCCGGGCGAAGACGACCGTGAGCCGGCCGAAGGCCAGGCCGGCGACCACGAAGGGCACGCCCAGGCCCAGGGAGTAGGCGACCAGGAGGACCAGCCCCGAGCCGAGCGTGGAGCGGGTGGCGGCCAGGCCCAGGACCCCGCCCAGGACCGGGCCGATGCAGGGCGTCCAGCCGAAGGCGAAGGCCATGCCCATGACCGGCGGGGCCCACGCGCCCAGGCGCGACGGCAGGGGGTGGAACCGGCGCTCGACGTGGAAGAGACGCGGCGCGCCGAGCCCGGCCAGCCACGCACCGAGGGCGACGACCACGATCCCCGCGGCCACCTCGAGCCCGCGCTGGTGGTCGAGGAGCAGGCGGCCCACGCCGCTGGCGGCCGCCCCGAGGGCGGTGAACACCAGCGTGAACCCGGCGACGAACCCGAGCATGCCCCGCAGCAGCGGGGCGAGGTCTCGCGGCGCACCGGCTTCGAGCTCGGCGGCCGAGAGGCCGCTGACCATGGAGAGATAGCCCGGCACGAGCGGCAGGACGCAGGGCGAGAGGAACGACACGATGCCCGCCCCGAAGGCGACGGCGATGCCGAGCGGGTCGGCGGCGATCACCGCCACGGTGCCGCCACCGCCCCTAGAGGCCCGCCCGCACGAGCTCGATGTCGGCGTCGACCATCATCGCCACGAGCCCTTTGAAGTCGACGGTGCGCTCCCAGCCGAGGACGGTGCGGGCCTTGGTGGCGTCGCCGACGAGGAGGTCGACCTCCGCGGGACGAAGGAAGCGCTCGTCGATGACCACGTGCTCGTTCCAGTCCAGGCCCGCATGCGCGAAGGCCACCTCGCACAGCTCGCGCACCGAGTGCGTCTCGCCCGTGGCCACCACGAAGTCGTCGGGCTCGTCGCGCTGGAGCATGAGCCACATGGCGCGGACGTAGTCGCCGGCGAAGCCCCAGTCGCGCTGGGAGTCGAGGTTGCCGAGCATCAGCTTCTCGTCGAGGCCGCAGGCGATGCGGGCCACGCCGTGGGACACCTTGCGGGTGACGAACTCGAGGCCGCGTCGCGGGCTCTCGTGGTTGAAGAGCATCCCCGACGACGCGTGCAGCCCGTAGCTCTCGCGGTAGTTGACGGTGATCCAGTGGCCGTAGACCTTGGCCACGCCGTAGGGGCTGCGCGGGTACAGGGGCGTGCGCTCGGTCTGCGGCACCTCCTGCACCTTCCCGAACATTTCCGACGACGACGCCTGGTAGAAGCGGATCCCCGGGTCCACGATGCGGATGGCGTCGAGCAGCCGGGTCACCCCGAGGGCGGAGGTCTCGCCGGTGAGCACCGGCTGGCTGAACGAGGTCTGCACGAACGACTGCGCCGCGAGGTTGTAGACCTCCCGGGGCCGGTGCTCGCGCAGGATGCCGATCAGGGAGACCTCGTCGAGAAGGTCCCCGGCGACGAGGGTGAGCCGGTCCTGGATGTGGGCGATGCGCTCGAAGTTGACCGTCGAGGACCGCCGCACCATCCCCACCACCTCGTACCCCTTGTCGAGGAGCAATTCGGCCAGGTACGAGCCGTCCTGGCCGGTGATGCCGGTGATCAGTGCTCGGTTGCTCATGGTGTCGATCGGTCGCTTTCGGTCGGGAGGTCGGGGCCCGGGGGCTTCGTCAGCGCCCCCGCCAGCTCGGCGGGCGCTTCTCCAGGAAGGCCGTCATGCCCTCGGCCGCGTCCTCCGTCTGCGTGGTCAGGGTGAGCATCGTGTGGAGGAGCGCCAGGGCATCGCCGGCCGCCTGGTCCCACACAGCGTAGAACGAGTCCCGCCCAAGCTTCATCACGGCCGGCGACTTGGCCGCCAGGGTGGCCGCCAGCTCGGCCACGGCTCCGTCCAGCTCGGCGTGGGGGACCACCCGGGTGACGAAGCCGATCCGCTCGGCCTCGGCGGCGTCGACGACGCGGCCGGTGAGCATGAGCTCCAGCGCCTTCTTGGGGGGCATCGACCGGGTCAGCGGCACCGTGATCATGTAGGGCCACAGCCCCACGTCGACCTCCGGCGCGCCGAAGCGGGCCCGCTCCGACGCCACCACCAGGTCGCAGGCCAGGGCCAGGCCGAAGCCACCGGCCATCGCCCACCCCTGGACCCGGGCGACGGTGGGCTTGCCCAGGTGCCAGAGGTCGCCCATCAGCGAGGCGAGCTCGCCCCGCGCGTCGTGGACGTCGAGGAAGCCGGCGTCGTGCCCCCCCATGCCCCCGAGATCGGCCCCCGCGCAGAAGGCCTTGTCCCCCGCCCCGGTGAGCACCACCACCCGGACCTCGTCGTCCTCCTTGGCCCGGGACACCGCGGCGCGCAGGCCGCGCATAACGTCCCATGACATCGCGTTGCGCCGCTCCGGCCGGTTGATGGTGATGGTGGCCACCCCGTCGCGTTGCTCGCTCAGGACCACATTCGCTTCGGACATGGCGGCGACGGTAGCCCCGGCGCGCGGACGACGCCCAGGTCCCGACGGCTCGGGACGGGCCGAGGGGAGGCGGGCGCGCCGGTAGGGTGGACGACCCGTGGCCGCGCCGACCGTCGCCTTCGTCTCGTTCCGCCTCGGCGGGGCCGACGGCGTCGCCGTCGAGGCGGCCAAGTGGGCCGTGGCCTTCGAGGCGCTCGGATTCTCGGTGCGCACCGTCGCCGGCGAAGGACCCGTCGACCTGTGCCTCCCCGGTCTGGGCATGGAGGCCGCGCCCGCGCCGACCCCGGCCGCCGTGGACGAGGCGCTGGAGGGGGCGGCCCTGGTCGTCGTGGAGAACCTCTGCTCGCTGCCGCTCAACCCCGCGGCCGGCGGCGTGGTGGCCCGGTGCCTGGCCGGGCGACCCGCCCTCCTGCACCACCACGACCTGCCCTGGCAGCGCGAGCGCTTCGCCGACGCGCCGGCGCCGCCCGACGACCCCGCCTGGGCCCATGTGACCACCACCGAGCTGAGCCGGCACCAGCTCGCGGCGCGCGGCATCCGGGCCAGCACCGTCTACAACGCCTTCGACACCTCGCCCGCACCCGGCGACGGCGCACGCGCCCGCGCCGCCGTCGGCGTGGGCCCGACGGAGCGGCTCGTGCTCCAGCCGACCCGGGCCATCGCCCGCAAGAACGTGCCCGAGGGGCTGGCCCTGGCCGCGTCCCTGGGTGCGACCTACTGGTTGCTGGGGCCGGCTGAGGAGGACTACGGCCCGACCCTGGAGCGGCTCCTGGCAACGGCCCCGGCCCGGGTGGTCCATGGGCACGGGCCCTGCGGTCCCCTGCCCATGGCCGACGTCTACGCGGCGGCCGACGTGGTCGCGCTGCCCTCGCTGTGGGAAGGGTTCGGGAACCCCGCCGTGGAGTCGGCCGTCCATCGCCGGCCCCTGGCCGTCGGCCGCTACCCGGTGGCCGAGGAGCTGGCCTCCCTGGGGTTCCGCTGGTTCCCGTCGGACGACGCGGGTGCGCTCGGGCGCCATCTCGACGCGCCCGACGACGAGCTGATCGAGCACAACGCGGCGGTGGCCGACGCCCACTTCGCGCTGCGGGACCTGCCCGATCGCATCGGGGCGGTGCTGTCGGCGGCGGGATGGAGCCTCGGGTGACGTAACCTGCGGGGATGGTCGACCCCGCCTCGGGCACCCCTGGGCCCGCCAAGCGCCTGCCGGCCGACCAGCGGCGTCAGCAGCTCCTCGACGTCGCCCTGCGCCAATTCGCGGCCCGGGGCTTCAACGCCACCACGATGGACGACATCGCCGAGGCCGCAGGGGTGACGAAGCCGCTGCTCTACCAGCACTTCGCCTCCAAGCGCGCCCTCTACCTGGAGCTCGTCGACGCGGTGGCCCAGCGCATGCTCGAGGACATCGGCAAGGCGGTGGCCGAGGCCGAGGGCCCGCGCCAACAGGTCGAGGGCGGCTTCGCCGCCTATTTCGACCTGGTCGTGACCCACGCCGACGCCTTCCGGCTCCTCTTCGGGAGCGAGGCGCCCGACGACCCCGAGCTGTCCGCCGCGGTGCGCCGGGTCGAGGACTCGGTGGCCGAGCTGGTGGACCCGCTCATCGACGCGGGGCTGGAGAGCGACCACCGGCTCCTCTTGGCCCACGCCATGGTGGGCATGGCCGAGGGGGCGAGCCGTCATCTGCTGGCCACCCTGGACCCGGCCGCGCCGCCGCCGCCGGGCGAGGGCGCCCGCCAGGCGCGCCGGCTGGCCGACCTGGCCTGGGCCGGCCTGCGCTCCGTGCACCACGACTGAGGGGTCTCGGGCCCGCGGCGGCCCGGTTGCAAATCCTGACCCAACCGGTAAGCTTTTTGCCGAGGTGGTCGACATGCGGAGGGCTCGCTCGGTGTTCAGCTTCCCCAACCCCGTCAACGAGGTGGCGGCGCGGGTGGTGGCCGGCGGGGTGGTCCTGCTCAGCCTCCTGGCCATCGGCCTGGGTGCCGTCGGCCAGGGCTGGCCGCTCCTGCTCCTGGCCGTGGGGTTCTGGGCACGGGTGCTCACCGGGCCGACGCTGAGCCCGCTCGGCCAGCTGGCGGTGCGGGTGGTGGCGCCCCGCATCGCCCCGCCCAAGTACGTCGCCGGGCCGCCCAAGCGCTTCGCCCAGGCCATGGGGGTCGCCTTCTCGTCGACCGCCCTGGTGCTGTGGTTCGGCCTCGGCTACCAGACCGCCGCGCTGGTGGTCGTCGGGATGCTCCTCGGCGCCGCCTTCCTGGAGTCGGCCTTCGCCTACTGCCTCGGCTGCAAGGTGTTCGCCCTGCTCATGAAGGCGGGTGTCATCCCCGCACGCGTCTGCGAGGAGTGCGCGGACGTGTCGCTGCGCCACCCCGAGCTGCGCGACCCGGTTGCCGTCTGAGCGGCACCGCTCAGCCGGCCACGCCCTCCACGTCCAGCCGGGCCGGCGTGCCCTGCTCGTCGCCGCCGGCGCCCAGCGCCGCGGCCAGGCCGTCGACCAGCGCCACCAGCGTCCGCGCGCAGCGGACGTAGTCCTCGTCGTCGCCCCCCGCGGGGTCCTCGACGTCGCCCTGGGCCTCGGGGGTCACCGTCGCCAGCCCGAGCGCCCCCACCCGGGCGGGGAGCGGGTCGGCGCCGGCCGGCAGCACGTCGGCCAGGTGGCGGATGGTGGCGGTGCGGGCCGCGCCCTCGGGGTGGCGCCGGCGCACGTAGTGGACGTGCTCGGCCGCCATGGCCACCACCAGGTCGGCGGCGGACACGTCGTCGTCGGTCAGCTGATGGCTCCGGTGGGCGGGCGGCTCGACGCCCACGCCGACGAGGGCGGCGCGCGTGCGGATGCTCATCGGCTGGTGCTCGATCACGTGCGTCCCCGCGGTCAGGATGCGCACGTCGGCGCCGGCGGCCTCGAGCATGGCCCCGGCCATCACGGAACGTGCCGCATTGCCGGTGCAGAGCACCACGACCAGGGGCGGCCCCTCGGTCGACGACGCAGTCTCGGCGTGGTCCACGGGGCAGACGCTAGCGGCGCGCCGGCGCGGGCCGACAGGCGCCCAGCTTCCTGCAGCTGGCGCTAGCCGGCCTTGGCCGTCACCGAGTGCCGGAACGCCTCGGCCGACTCGGGCTGGCCGTAGAGGAAGCCCTGCGCGAATTGACACGAGAGCCTCTCGAGGCAGGTGGCCTGTCGGGCCGAGGTCACACCTTCGGCGACGGCCCGGAGGTCGAGGGTCTCGGCCAGTTGGGTGATGGACTTGACGATGGCCTCGTCGCGCGCCGAGCGCCCGAGGCCGGACACGAAGGACCGGTCGATCTTCACGACGCTCACCGGGAGCTCACGCACGTAGCGCAGCGACGAGTAGCCCGTGCCGAAGTCGTCGATGGCCAGTCGCACCCCGAGGGCATGGAGCTCGGCCAGATGACCGAACGCCTGCTCCTCGTTGTCGGGCATGAGCGACTCGGTCATCTCCAGGTACAGGTCGAAGCCGCGAGGGTCGACCCGCGCGTGCGCCAGGATGGCCGCCACGGAACGCACGAGATCCGGCTCCGCCAGCTGGCGGGCCGAGAGGTTCACGCTCAACGACAGGCGGTCCACCTCGGCCAGGTCGCGGTTCCACTCCTGGACCTGCGCGCACGACTCGGCCAGCACCCAGGCGCCGATGGGCACGATCATCCCGGTCTGCTCGGCGACCTCGAGGAAGGCCGAGGGCTCGAGCAGGCCGCGCGTCGGGTGGTTCCAGCGCACGAGCGCCTCGGTCCCCACCCATCGGCCGGAGACGACCTCGGCGATCGGTTGGTAGAAGACCTCGAGCTCGCCGCGGTCCAGCGCGCGTGCCAGCGCCGTCTCGGTGTGGATGCGCTGGCGGGCCGAGGCGCGCGCCGCCTGGTCGAAGAGCTGGACCCGGCCCGGCCCGCTGCGCGCCTTGGCCAGGTACATGGCGAAGTCGGCGTCGCTCAACAGCCCCTCGGCGCTGGCGAATTCCTCGTCCACCGTCGCCACGCCAACGCTCACGCCGATGTGGAACGTCTCGCCGTCGAGGTCGAAGGGCTCCTCGAAGCTCTTCATGATGCGCTCGGCCAGCGCGGCCACCGACTCGGGGTCCGTGAAGCCCTCGCAGAGGATGACGAACTCGTCGCCACCGAAGCGCGCCACGGTGTCCCCGGTGCGCAGGAGGCTCTCGAGGCGGCGGGCCACCTCCATGAGCAGGAGGTCGCCCGCGCCGTGGCCGAGGCTGTCGTTGACCAGCTTGAAGCGGTCGAGGTCGAGGAACATGACCACGGGGGGCGGGTCGGACGCGTCCGCGCTGCGGGCGATGGCGCTGCGCAGCCGGTCGACGAGCAGCACGCGGTTGGCCAGCCCGGTCAGCGGGTCGTGCAGGGCCTGGAAGGCGAGGAGCGACTCCGCCTCCTTGCGCTCGGTTATGTCGCGGATGTTGGCCACGTAGCCGCCGACCGAGGGCCGGGACCGCAGATCGGTGACGACGGCTTCGACGAAGCGCGAGGAGCCGTCGGGCCGCATCATGCGGAACTGGATGGGCTCGGTCACCGCGTCGAGCGCGAGGCGCCGTGCCAGCTCGCCTTCCACGAACGCCCGGTCGTCGGCGTGGATGAGCTCACCGGCCAGGCGCCCGAGGACGGAGTCGGGCTCCCGCTCGAGCAGCATGGTGATGGACGGGCTGGCGTAGGTCACGACACCCCGGGCCCCGAGCACCAGCGTGGTGTCGGACGAGTTCTGCACCAGGGACCGGAAGCGGTCCTCGCTGGTGCGCGTGGCCGACTCGGCCCGCTCCTTCTCGGCGGCGGCCGCCCCGGCCATGCGGATGACGAACATGAGCACGAACGTCCCCATGGTGGCCAGCGCCAGGGCCCGCGACGGCCGGAGGACCGAGGGGGCCCAGCCGTCGTAGAGGGCGACCTGCGAGACCGCGATGGCCGCCAGGCTCCACAGCGCGGTGGGGCGCCACGCCTTGGAGCCGGCGCGCGAGATGTTCTCCAGCGCGATGAAGACGAATGCGCCCACGAGCACCGGCCCCCACCCCGTCATGTAGATGACCGTGGCGACCGCGGCGACGTGCGCGGCGATGCGCAGGTGGAGCCGTGACGTGGTCGGCCTGCGGCGGTATGCGGACTCCACCACGACGCTGCTCAGCGGGACGAGCGTGAAGACGGCGAGATAGAGGGCGATGGGCTCGCGCGCGATGACCCCGTAGTGGCGCAGGGCCAGGAGCACCAACAGGGCGGCCGGGCCCATCAGATAGCTGATGAGGACCACGAGCCGGCGCCCGTCGGGCACGGCGAACAGGCCGGGCGCGCCGGGATCAGAAGGGACGCTGTCGCGCCGGGCGCGTGGACCTTCTGGCTGCTCGTGCACGAGGGGGACTCCGACGGCTGGGGGTTCGTTCCCCACTGCATCGACTGCCACCTGTGTCTTCCTGAAGGCGCGCGGGGCCCTACGGACCCCGCTTTGAGCGGAATTTGTCCCCGGCTTTCCTCTGACCGGTCGGGCAGGACGCCGGTCAGTGCCGGCGCAGGCCCTCGGCGTCCCGCGCCACGAAACGCGCTCGGTAGGAGACCCTTCGCGGCCAACGGGCGGCGGGGCCGGCGCCGACCGCAAGGGCCGGGCGCGTCCCGGGTTCCTCCTTCGGGCCTCCGGTACCACCAGGCCCGACTGGGGAGGGGATGATCGTGGCACGACCCGTCTCGGCAGCACGGCTGGTCGCGGTGACGACCCTGGTCCTCGGCGCCTCGGGCGCCGTCGCCGTCGCCGGTTCGGGCGCGGCATCGGCGTCCCCTGCCGCACCCGGCCCACCCGCCGCCGTGTCGGGGACGTCCCACGGCACCGGCCTCCCCGACGTCGGCAAGCTTGCGGGCGGGCTCTCGGGCGAGCCCGTGGTGGGCTCCGTCGTCCAGGACCTCCTCGGCGGCGGCGCATCGGGCGCCCCGGCCGCCTCCGCCGCCGGCGTACAGGCCGCGGGGACGAACCCCACGCTCGTGGTCACGCCAGACACGAATCTCACCAACGGCGAGAGCGTCACCGTCACCGCCTCGGGCATGACCGCCAATTCCTACGGCAGCGTGATCGAGTGCAACCTGGCCGACAACGAGCCGACGGTGCAGGTGGAGGGCAACGCCGTGCCCGTGGGGTGCACCAACCCCCTGCAGACGCTCAAGACCACCGACGCCTCCGGCGGGTTCAGCGAGCCGTTCACGATCCACACCGGGACCGTCGGCCCGCCCGGACAGGGCACCGACAGCACCGGCAACGCGGCGTCGGCCGACGCCGCCGACTACCCCTGCCCGCCGACCTCCGCGCAGCAGGCGGCTGGCACGACGTGCGACATCGTCTACGGCGACACGGCGGGCGACCAGGCCAAGGCCCCGCTCGGCTTCGGCGGGTCGTCCTCGCCTTCCACGTCGTCGGGCGGCGCGACCGGAGGATCCGGCGGAACCGCGGCCTCGCAATCGGGCTCCACGACGGGGAGCAGCGGGACCTCGGCCTTCGCCGGGGGCTCCGGCGCGTTGGGCGCCACCGGGTCGTCGGGCACGCTGGCCATGACCGGCAGCGGCCCGGGGCTCCTGTGGCTGGCGCGCTCGGGCCTCGTGCTGGTCCTCCTCGGGACGCTGGCGATGGCGGCCGTGGCCGTGCCGCGGCGCCGGGCGCCGGGCGCCGGCACCGGTCAGGTCGCCGGCTGCTCCTGATACCAGAGGTACGCCGCCACGTAGGCCAGCACGTCGTAGAGCTGTCCCACGGCCAGCTCCTCCTCCGAGTCCGCGCCCAGGCGCGTGAGGGTGGTCGTCCCGCTGTCGCGCTCCACCCACGCCGTGACCGACCCCTCGGCCCCGAGCGTGTGCTCGAGGATCTCGACCTTGTAATTGCCGCCGGGCACGTCGGGCAGGGCCACGATGATCTGCATCAGCGCGTCGGCCACGTGGGTGACGTCCTGGTTGCACACGAGCGCCACGCGGATGACCGGCTGGCCGGACATGTACACGGACGCGCCGGCATAGGTGACCTCACGGGCGAACGCGCCCATCCAGTTGGCCAGGAGGCCCCGCGCGTACTCGTCCTGCTCCGACAGCGCGACGAGCATGGCCACGTCGGCGTCCGAATAGGCGACCGCCCGGCGCGGCAGACGGGCGGTGAGCGCCTCCCGGCGGAGCCCGGTGAGGCGTTCGGTGGTGCTGCGCACCTGCTGCTCGGCCTCGTCGTAGGCGGCGCGCGCGGTGTCGAGCGCGGTCTGCGCCTCGCTGCGCGCCTTCTCGGCCTCGGCGATGGCGACGTCGAAGGGGTCGTCGTCGGGGCGCTCGGTGGCCAAGCGCAGCAGCGCCTCGAGCTCGGCGATCCGCCGCTCGTGGTCGTCCGCGACGAGGCCGGCCTCCGATGGGGCCGCCCCGCCGCCGGTCACATCGCCGTCCTCGTTCAACCCCGGGCTCCTCGTCAGCTCTCTCTCGACCCTCGAGCGGGGCGCGCCGAGACCGGCGCCATTGGGCTTATCGGCAGGTCAGGGCCGGCGCTTCACCCAACTAAGGAACACCGGCGAAGGCCCTGCTGGGGCGCCGCCGTCCGACCCCATATGGGGCCGGACGCGCCGGGAGCCGGCCCGAGCGGGCCGGCTCCCGGCGTCACGTCGGCGCCCTCCGGCAGGAAACGGCCGGAGGTGGGCGGCCCCTAGCCCGCCGGGGCCGGCACCGGCTCCTGGAAGGGCACGCCGGCGGGCATGCCCTTCGCCTCGCGCTCGAGGGCGACGTCCACCTCTTCGGTCTGCTTGCCCGGCGAGAGCATGGAGGCCTCGAGGTCCATCTCGATCTCGGCCAGCACGCCCCGACGGCGCCTGCTCACCACGAACAGCCAGCCGGATCCGAAGACCATGTAGCCGAGGAAGATGTAGGGGAACACGTTCACCGGGAACGGCGGCACGGGATAGAAGCTGCCGATGGTCGGCACCAGGAGGAACACGGCGGCCAGGACGGTGACCACCACGTTGCGTGCCTGCAGCTCCCCGCGCTTGCGCAGGAACACGGGTGCGGCGAACGAGATCAGGAAGTAGGCCGTGAGGAACCCGAAGGCGGCCAGGGTGCCGGCGTCACCGAAGGTGGTCAGGGGGTTGGTGTAGATCTCGAGCACCATCGGGATGGCGACCATGACGGTGATGAACACCGTGATGGCGACGTGTGGGGTCTGGTTCTCCCGGTGCGCCCGACCGAGGTGGCGCGGGAAGATGGTGTGCCGGGCCATCGGGTAGACGATGCGCGATCCGGCGTTCAAGCACGACAAGGTCAGCGAGAAGAAGCTGACCATGGCCCCCATGGCCACCGGGATCTTGAAGTAGCTGACCTGGTAGGCCTTGGCGATGTCCGTCAACGGCGCCGTCAGCGAGCCCAGGGACAACCCGGCGTGGCGGGCGCCGAACACTTCGACGTAGCTCATGAACACCATGAACGCACCGGTGATGAGGAGACTGGCGGTGACCGCCCGCGGGATGTTGACCAGCGGCCGTCTGGCCTCACCGCCGAGGGCCGTCGCGCTCTCGAACCCGACCAGCGAGAAGATCGAGATCACCACGGCCAGGCTGAGCCCGTGCATGCCCGTGCCCTTGATCTGGAGCTGCGCGGTGTCGATCGTGAACCCGTGCTTGAACAGCACGATGGCCGCCAGGGCGATGATGCAGGCGACCGACAGGCACTCGAAGAGCAACGTGAGCACCGACGAGATGCGGATGTCCTTGTAGGCGATGAACCAGCACACCGCCGCGCTCACCAGGAAGTAGATCACGGGTGGGACCACGGTCTTGATCCCGATGGCGGCCACCAGTTGGGCGGCGAAGATCGAGAACCCCGTGAGTCCCGCGACCCCGATGAACATGTAGCACCAGATCAGCGTCCATCCCGACAGCACGCCGGCCGTGGGTCCGAGCCCTCGCCCGATGTACCCGTACATCGACCCGGCCAGGGCCGATCGCTTGGCGAACTGATTGAGGCACAGGGCGACGAACACGAGCATCACGGTGCCGAACGCGTACGACAGCCACGTGCCGTTGCCGGCGTCGGCGAACGCGAGCGGGATGATGAGCACCGCGGTCATCGTGGGCGAGATGACCGCGATCGACTGCGCCAGCACGGTCGGGAACCCCAACGCGTGCTTGCGCAGACCTGGATCGGTACCGGGTGGTGCAGACGTCGTCCGTTGCATGGTCATGGCCAGGTCCTCTCCTTGTCGGGGCTGCTCTGGCCAATATCAGAGAGGGAGGAAATGATTGCAATAGGTCGACTGTGAAGCGCGTATAACGGTTGTGTTTCGCGCCGATTTCTTGGGATATGCATCCCCGATATCCCATGAAGGACGCGCAAACACCGCGGGGGATTTTTGTAAAACCAAGGGCGCGCCGGCGCCGAGACAGCGCGGGCGCCGGCGGCGCCCGCCCAGGTACCGCCCGCCGGCGCCTGCACGCCGGCGGGCGGACGCCCAGGTCGTCAGGTCGGCAGTGTCCCCCCTGGGAACGACTGGTCCTCCAGCAGGAGGTCCTCGTAGAACGCCCCGAACGTCCCGTCGGGATGGGCGATGGCGATCTCGAGCACCCACAGGTTCGGGTTGGGACGGAATCCGACCTCGGCCAGCGGGCCGTCGTAATGCGCTGAATGCGGATAGTCCGACAGGCGGTGCCCGGACAGATCCATATTGAGCTTCCAGCCCCGGTCTTCGGTCACCGTCACGGCGTATTTGTAGAGCTGCTGCCCGGTGATCTGCTGCTCCATCCACGTGGCCCGCACGTCGTCCCAGATGGCCCGCACGTCCCGCTTGGCCCGGTGGTGCTCGGGATCGTCCCCGAAGACGAACGTGTCGCCGGCGTCGCCCTCGCACCCGTCGTAGATGGGACCGATGTCGACGAAGAAGATGTCGTCGTCACCGAGCACCACGCCGGGCTCGGAGCGCTCCATGAAGTCCTTGGTCGTGTTCTTGCCGCAGCGCACGATGATGTGGTGCCACCCGCGCCGCATCTCCAGCGACGCCAGCGTGTCACGGGCGATCTCCTTGGCCTCCTCCTCGGCCATGCCGGGCGCGACCTGTTCGGCGATCATGTGGACGGCACGCCTGGTGCGGGCCCGGACGCTCATGAGCTGGTCGACGGCGAACCGCTCGCCTACGCCCTCGATGGTCCCGACGTCGGTCACCGTGGTCATGGTGTGCCCTCTCTGCTCGAGGCCCTCAGTGGGCCGACTGCAACGTGATGCGCTCCCTGGCCGCGACCATGACGATCTCGGCGGGCCGTCCCTCCGCGCCGAGGCGATGGGGGCGCTCGGCGTCGAAATGGGCCGTCGCGCCGGGACCGAGGTGGTGGACGGCGCCGTCGTACTCCAGGCGCAGGATCCCGTCGAGGACGTAGATCCATTCCTCGCCCCGGTGGCGGGCGGGCGACGGGGCGAGCCGGTCGGGCGCCACCGTGATGCGCAGCGCCTCGAGGGTGCTCGAGCCGGGATAGCCGCTGCACGGGGCGATGGTGAGGCCCTTGGACTCCCGGCGCGGCGCGGTGCCGTCCGGCCACACGGCCAGGGGAGGCCCGGCGACGTCCTCGCCGAGCACGGCGCTGACGGGGATCCCCAGCGCCTGCGACAGCGACAGCAGGGCGGCGATGGAGGGCTGGCGCTCGGACGACTCGAGCCGCGACAGGTGGGCCTTTGACATGGCGGCGCGCTCGGCCGCCTGGTCGAGGGTCAGCCCGGCCCGCTCGCGGGCGGCCCGGAGCCGCTCGCCGATGCTGTCGAGCACGGTGTCCGCGTCGAGCGCCACGAGGCCACCCTACGGGTGTGTTGCCTCAGAGGCAACAAAGGTTGTCCAAGTTCACACGGCCGAAACCTGGCCGGTGCTCAGGCGCGCTCCGCGAGCGGCTCCCGGGCGCGACTGGCCACCAGGGCGGCGAACCGGTCCAGGACCCGGCCCTGGACCTCCTCCAGGGCGGCAAGGGCGGCGGGGGCCTCGTCGGCGATCGCCTCGGGGGTCGTCCCCGCCCCCAGGGTGTCGGACCCGAACGCGTCCAGGAACGCGGCGACGGCGATCGCGTCGACCTCGAGATGGAACTGCAGGCCCCATGCCCGCTCACCGGCACGGAAGGCCTGGGACGGGTAGAGGTCGGTGCGCGCCAGGTGCTCGGCGCCGGCGGGGACGTCGAAGGTGTCCCCGTGCCAGTGCAGGACCCCCACCTGCTCGGGCAGCCCGTGGAGCAAGGGGTCGTCGGCGCACGCGGGCGTGAGCGTCACCGGTCCCCACCCGATCTCCGGTGTGGCGCCACCGGCGTAGACGCCCGCGCCCGCGGCCGAGGCCAGCAGCTGGGCGCCCAGGCAGACACCGAGGACGGGCCGGCCGGTGGCCAGCGCCTGACCCAGCAGGTCGAGCTCGGCACGGCGCGACGGGAACCCGTCGTCGCTGTAGGCGGACATCGGCCCGCCCATGACGACCAGTCCGTCGTGGCCTTCGAGATCCGCGGGGAGCGCCTCTGGGGCGAACACGCGGCGCACGTCCATCCCGACCCCGGCGCGTTCGAGCGCCTCGGCGATGCGGTACGGGCCTTCGGCGGCCACATGCTGGACGATCAAGCAACGGGGCATGTGCGCTTCGCTCCTCGGTCTGCGCGTCGGTCAGGGCATGTTCGCACACCCCACCGCTCGCACACGACCTCCGGCGCGCCGAACCGGGCGCGGTCAGCCGGCGTGCAGCGTCTCGACGAGCGCCCCGACATTATTCAAGGTTATATACTTACCTTGAATAAGGAGCTCCCATGTCCAAGGTTGTGAAGCGGAGGTGGCGGAACGAGGTGGCCTCGGGGTTGCCCCGAAGGGACCGGGCCTCCTGTGACTACGGGGCGTACATCCCCGACCCCCTGGTCGGACGGGCCGTCCGGCTGGACGGGGAGGTGGCCGCGGACGTCGCCGACGCCGAGACGGCCATCACCCGCTTCGACGCCGGCGCCACGGCCCTGGCGGACACCGAGGCGCTCGCCCGGCTGCTGCTGCGGGCCGAGTCTGTCGCCTCGTCGAAGATCGAAGGCCTGGAGGTGGGCGGCCGGAGGCTGCTGCGGGCGGAGGCCGCCCAGGCGCTCGGGGACGAGGCCGGCGACGTGACCGCCTTGGAGGTCCTCGGCAACATCCAGGCCATGGCGTGGGCGCTGAACACGGTGGGACGAGGCAGCGACATCACACTGGACAGCCTCCTCGAGGTGCACAGGCGCCTTCTCGCCGGGACACCGCTCACAGCGATGGGAGGCCAGGTCCGCGAGGAGCAGAACTGGATCGGCGGGAGCAGCTACAACCCGTGCTCTGCCTCCTTCGTGCCGCCCCCACCCGAGCACGTCCGGCGCCTGCTCGAGGACCTCTGCGCCTTCTGCAACACCGACTCGTTGCCGGCGGTGACGCAGGCAGCGCTCGCGCACGCCCAGTTCGAGACCATCCACCCGTTCGTCGACGGCAACGGACGCGTCGGCCGCGTGCTCATCCATCTGGTCCTCAGGCGGCGTGGTCTGGCCGTCCGGGTCCTGCCGCCGATCTCGCTCGTGCTGGCGACGTGGTCGCGGGACTACATCGCCGGGCTCACCGCCACCCGCCATGTCGGACGACCCGACTCGAAGGCCGCGATCGAGGGCCTCAACCTCTGGGTCGGCCTGTTCGCCACGGCCTGCCGGCGTGCCGTCGGTGATGCCGAGACCTTCGAGCGGCAGGTGTCCGCCCTGCAAACTGACTGGCACCGCCGGCTCGGCCGCGTCCGGGCGGGGTCCGCGGCAGACCGGTTGGTCAACGCCTTGCCCGGTGCGCCGGTCGTGACGGTCAACGGGGCTGCCGAGCTCATCGGCAGAACGTTCCAGGCGACGAACCTGGGAATCGCGCGACTGGAGAATGCAGGGATCCTCAAGCAGGTCAACGTCGGGCGCCGAAACCGCGCCTTCGAGGCGCCGGAGCTGGTCAAGCAGTTCACCGATCTCGAACGACGCCTGGCGAGTCCGGTGGGCGACACGCGGTCGTCCGAAACCACCCGTCGCGTTCCCAGGCGCACGACTGCGTCTTGAACACCGGCGGGGGGGTGTGGCAGCCCCACGCCTCGCCTATGGGCGGGTCCGGTTGAACTACTTGATGTGGATTCCCGAGATCGAGCGGGCGATGATCAGTCGCTGGATCTCGGAGGTGCCCTCGAAGATGGTGTAGATCTTCGAGTCGCGGTGCCAGCGCTCCACCGGGTGCTCCCGGATGTAGCCGTACCCGC
>DASPTT010000096.1:0-14694 GCA_035623275.1 Acidimicrobiales bacterium | reverse complement strand
GCCGGTGTCGCCGACGGCGAGGGAGGCGAGGACTGATGCGCGTCCTTCTTCGTGACGACGTCGACGGCGTGGGCAAGCGCGGCGACATCGTCGACGTGGCCAAGGGGTTCGCCCGCAACTTCCTGCTGCCCACGGGCCGGGCGCTCGCCGCCACCGAGGGCGTCCAGCACCAGGCGCTGTCCATGCGCCGGGCCCGGGACCTGCGCGACGCCAAGGACCGTGAGGCAGCCGAGGTGGTGGCGAGCGCGCTCGGGGCGAAACCGATCACGGTGACCGTCCGGGCCGGGGCCGAGGGCCGCCTCTTCGGCTCGGTCACCACCGCGGACATCGCCGAGGCCGTCGAGGCGCAGACCGGAGCGGTGGTGGACCGCCGGAAGTTCAACCTGGCGGAGCCCATCAAGTCGGTGGGCACCCATCTCGTCGGCGTGCACCTGCACCCGGAGGTCGACGCCGAGGTGACCGTGGAGGTGGTCGCCGGCTAGGTCCGGCGATCGAGGACCTCCGGCGCCGGCCCCGACGCTGGCCCGGCGAGCCGCCTCGGCGCGCAAGGCGGCGCGACACACCCCTCTGTCATGGTGCCGGCCATGGGAATCCGGCGCGCCCCCGGTCGCTTCATCCACAGGCTCTCCCCAACCGCGAGGCAGGGATCGGCGGGCTGTCCACATGCTGGTCCCCAGGGAAGGGCGGGAAATCCAGAGGTTGCACCCCTCGTTTTCCACGACGCTGGTCGGCGAGGGTAGGCGGATCATGACGCAGGCACTCGACGACTCCCGACCGCGGCGCCTCCAGGCCGTCTCGGGCCGCGTCCCGCCCCACGACATCGACGCCGAGGAGTCGCTGCTCGGCGCCATGCTCCTTTCGCGCGACGCCATCGCGTCGGCGGTGGAGATCTGCGGGACCGAGGACTTCTACAAGCCCGCCCACGCGCACGTCTTCGCCGCCGTGTACGGCCTCTACCAGCGCGGTGAGCCGGCCGACCCCGTGACGGTGGCCGACGAGCTGCGGCGCTCGGGGATGTTCGAGTCGATCGGGGATCCGTCGCTCCTGCTGTCCCTGCAGGTGAACACCCCGTCGACGGCCAACGCCGCGCACTACGCGCGCATCGTCGAGGAGCACGCGCTGCTTCGGCGGTTGGTGTCCGTCGCCGGCGAGATCGCCGAGCTCGGTTACAGCGTCCCCGAGGACGTCGTGGAGGCGGTCGACCGCGCCGAGGCCATGGTCTACGAGGTCGCGCAGCGACGCGTCGTCGACACCATGTCGCCCCTGCGCGATCTGCTGGGTCAGACCCTCGACCGCATCGAGCGCCTGGTGGACCGGGGGGAGGAGATCACCGGAGTCCCCACCGGCTACAAGGACCTCGACGAGCGGCTCGCCGGCCTGCAGAAGTCCAACCTCCTGGTCGTCGGCGCCCGGCCCGCCATGGGCAAAGCGCTCGCGCTCGACACGCCCGTGCCCACCCCTGCGGGCTGGTCGACCATGGGCGAGCTGGCGGTCGGTGACGAGGTGTTCGACGACACGGGCGCGCGCTGTCGCGTCGACTACGTGTCGCCGATATTCGTGGGACACCGCTGCTACCGCGTGACCTTCGACGACGGGTCGGCGATCGTCGCCGACGCCGGGCACCGCTGGCTCGTCCATGACGACGAGGCCCGGTCGTCGCAGCGTGCCCCTCGCGTGGTGACCACCGAGGAGATGGTCCGCCACGGCGTGCGCCGCCGGGACGCGCCCCGGGCCAACTGGCACGTCAAAGTGGCGGGACCGATCGACACGGCCGGGCGCGAGCTGCCCGTCGACCCCTACGAGCTCGGGTGCCGCGTCGGCGACGGGAAGTGCACCGAGATCCCCGGCGACTACCTGCGCGCTTCGTTCAAGCAGCGGCTGGCCGTCCTCCAGGGGCTCATGGACACCGGGGGTTCGACCTCCGGCCGTGGCGGTGCCGTGGCCGAGATCTGCCTGGCCGACGAGCACCTCGTCGGGCAGGTGCACGAACTCGTGTGCTCGCTGGGCCACAAGCCGCCGACACCGGACCGGCGGCCTCTGCGGCTCCTCGACGGGAGGACGGTCGAGACCTGGCGGATCCGGTGGACGCCCGTCGACCCGGTCTTCCGTCTCGCCCAGCGGGGCACACGCGTCACCGCCGCGCACCGGGCCGGCCCGCACACGCACCGGGCCGTGGTCGCCATCGACGCCGTGCCCAGCGAACCGGTGCGCTGCATCGCGGTCAGCTCGCCCAGCCATCTGTTCCTGGCCGGCCGGTCGATGATCCCCACGCACAACACCTCGTTCGCACTGGGGATCGTGACCCATGCCGCGGTGCACGCGCGCGAGCCCGTCCTGTTGTTCTCGCTCGAGATGAGCCATCTCGAGCTGACCCAGCGGATGCTGTGCTCCGAGGCCCGGGTCGACGCCACGCGCATGCGCAACGGCCGCCTGTTGGAGAGCGACTGGCCCAAGATCTCGGATGCCATCGGCCGGCTCGGCGACGCGCCCATCTACATCGACGACAACCCGAACGTGACCGTCATGGACATACGGGCCAAGGCGCGGCGCCTCAAGGCGCGAGAGGGTCTCGGCCTGGTGGTGGTCGACTACCTGCAGCTGATGAGCGGGCACGGCCGCTCGCGGGCGGAGAACCGCCAGGTCGAGGTGAGCGAGATCAGCCGCGGTCTCAAGGTCCTCGCCCGCGAGCTCGACATCCCGGTGATCGCGTTGTCCCAGCTCTCGAGGAACCTCGAGATGCGCCAGGACAAGCGCCCCGTCCTCGCCGACCTGCGAGAGTCGGGGAGCATCGAGCAGGACGCGGACGTCGTGCTCTTCATCTACCGCGACGAGGTCTACAACCCCGAGTCGCCGGACCGGGGGGCGGCGGAGATCATCATCTCCAAGCACCGCAACGGGCCCACGGGCAAGGTGGACCTGGCCTTCGTCGACCACTACACGCGCTTCGCCGACATGGCCCGGGTGTAGCGCCGACCAGGAGTTTTCGGGACGGAGGAGTACCGGAACAAGGCAGTTCCAGATCGGTGTCGTTCCGTATATGATTGCGGCCATGGCCGTCGCCGCCCCCGAGCCTGATCCCGCCTTCGCCGGGCCCGCGACCCGGGGCCGCAAACGGGACGCCACGCGCGACGACGCCCTGTGCCAGGCCGCCATCGAACTGCTGGCAGAGGTGGGCTACGACCGCCTCACCATCGAGGCCGTGGCGGCACGGGCCCGGGCCGGCAAGGGCACCGTCTACCGCCGCTGGGCCAACAAGGCCGAGCTGGTGGCCGACGCCCTCGCCCAGCGCAGCGCGGCCATGGAGCTGCCCGACACCGGGACCCTGCGCGGCGACCTGCTCGTCCTGATCGCCGGCAAGGGGTCCGACGAGAACCAGGAGTTCCACACGAGGCTGCTCATCGGGCTCGTCCCCGCACTGGTGCAGTTCCCCGAGCTGCGGGACGCATTCGAGCGAACCAGGGGATCGCACGCCCTGCAGATCGTCCTCGCGCGGGCCGTGGACCGGGGCGAGATCGCGCCGCTCAAGGACCCCGACATGATCGCCGCGCTCCTGCCGGCACTGTCGCTGCACCGCTTCGTCATCTCGGGCGCGCCGCTCGACCGGAGCTTCGCCCGACGCGTCGTCGACCACGTCCTGCTGCCGCTGGTGCTCGGCCAGCCCACGCCCGCCGCCCGTCCCCGGCGCGTCCGCGCCGGCGCATCGAGCGCACCGGGGCCGACGTCATGACCGACACCACGGCCCCCACGACGAGGGTCGAGGAGACGCCCATCTCCGCAGCCGAGCACCGGCGCATCCTGGTCATCCTCGGTGCGCTCATGCTGGGGATGTTCCTGGCATCGCTGGACCAGACCATCGTCTCCACTGCGCTGCCCACGATCGCCGGCGACCTCCACGGCCTCAACCACCTCTCCTGGGTGGTCACCGCCTATCTCCTCAGCTCGACGATCTCGACGCCACTGTGGGGGAAGCTCGGCGACCTCTACGGCCGCAAGAACCTCTTCCAGCTGGCGATCGCCATCTTCCTGGCCGGGTCGATGCTCGCCGGGCTCTCCCAGGACATGATCCAGCTCATCGGCTTCCGCGCCGTGCAGGGCGTGGGCGCGGGTGGGCTGATGGTGGGCGCGCAGGCGATCATCGGCGACGTCGTCCCTGCGCGCCAGCGCGGCCGGTACATGGGCTACTTCGGGGCCGTGTTCGCGATCTCGAGCGTGGCCGGCCCGCTCATCGGCGGGCTGTTCACCCAGCACCTCACCTGGCGCTGGATCTTCTACATCAACGTGCCCATCGGCATCGTCGCCATGTTCGCCATCGCCACGGTGCTCCACCTCCCGGTCACGCGCGTCCCGCACCGGATCGACTGGGCCGGCGCGGCCCTGCTCTCCTCCGGGACCACGGCCGTCATCCTGCTCACCACCTGGGGCGGGAACCAGTACGCGTGGGGTTCGGGCCTCATCGTCGGGCTCGGTCTCGCCGGCGTGGGGCTGCTGGCGGCCTTCTGCCTGGTCGAGGCCAAGGCGGAGGAGCCGCTCATCCCCCTGGGCCTGTTCCGCAACCGCACCTTCAGCGCGTCGTCGGCCGTGGGCTTCATCATCGGCTTCGCCATGTTCGGCGCCATCGTCTACCTGCCGCTGTACCTCCAGGTCGTCCGCGGCGCCACGCCAACGGTCTCGGGGCTCCAGCTGCTGCCCATGGTGGTGGGCATGCTGATCACCTTCATCGTCAGCGGCCGCCTGGTGAGCAGCACGGGCCGGTACAAGGTCTTCCCCGTCGTCGGCTCGCTCGTGCTCGCCGTGGGCCTCTTCCTGCTGTCGAGGCTCGGGCCCGACACCGCCTACGCGACCGCCGCCCTCTACATGCTCGTGGTGGGCCTGGGCGTGGGGATGGTGATGCAGATCCTGGTGGTGGCCGTGCAGAACGCCGTGCCCTACGAGCAGCTGGGGACGGCCACCTCGACGGCCACGTTCTTCCGGCTCATCGGCGGGGCCTTCGGCGTCGCCGCGCTGGGAGCGGTGTTCAACAACCGGCTCGTCGCCGAGCTGCGCGCCCACGCGCCGGCCGCGCAGCACGGACTGGTGCAGGGGGGCAGTGTGGCCGCCAACCCTGCCCAGATCGCCGGCCTGCCGCCCGCGGCGCGCACCTTCGTGGTCGACGCCTTCGCCAACGCACTGCACCTGGTGTTCCTGGTGGCGGTGCCCGTCGCCCTGCTGGCCGTCGTGCTCAGCCTGCTCATCAAGGAGATCCCGCTGCGCACGACCGCCAACATCCGGCCCGGCCTGGTCGACGAGGACGCCGAACCCGCCGGGGCGATCGCGCCGTCGGGCTGAGGCCGAGGGCCCACCGGGGCCAGGTGCAAGACTCGGGCCATGCGGATCCCGGCCAAGGTCGACTATGCCATCAGGGCCATGGCCGAGCTCGCCGCGGCCGGCGGCGCGTCCATGAAGGCCGAGCAGCTGGCCGAGGCCCAGGACATCCCGCTCAAGTTCCTGCGGGCCATCCTGACCGACCTGCGCCGGGCGCGGCTGGTGATCAGCCATCGCGGGCCCGAGGGCGGGTTCGTGCTCGCCCGCCCGGCGACCGACGTCGCCCTGGCCGACATCTTCCGGGCCATCGACGGCCCCTTGGCCGAGGTGCACGACCGGCCCCTCAGCTCGATGACCTACGAGGGGGCGGCGCACGAGCTGCCGGTGGTGTGGATGGCCGTGCGCGCTGCGCTGCGGCGGGTGCTGGAGCTGACGACCCTGGCGGACCTCGCCGGCCATTCGATCCCGCCGTCGGTCCTCGACCTGGCCGACGAGTACCGCGCCGTCACCGAGCAGCGGCGCACCACCGGCACGCACTGAGCGGCCGGGCGGGGGCCGTGGTCCCGGGCCGGCCCGGGCCCGCCCGCGACGTCGGTCAGCCGATGACGCCGGAGCGCCGCAGGTGCTCGATCACCCGGTCCGCCGCCTCCTCGGCCGACAGCCGGGCCGCGTCCACGTGGACCTCGGGGTCCTCGGGCTCCTCGTAGGGGGAGTCGATGCCCGTGAAGTTCACCAGCTCGCCCCGTCGGGCCTTGCCGTAGAGGCCCTTGGGGTCGCGGGCCTCGGCGACGGCCAGCGGCGTGTCCACGTAGACCTCGACGAACTCCCCGTCCTCCACGCGGTCACGCGCCAGCTGGCGCTCGGCCCGGAAGGGGGAGATGAACGAAGCCAGGACGATGAGACCGGCGTCGACCATGAGGCCCGCGACCTCGGCCACGCGCCGGATGTTCTCGACGCGGTCCGCGTCGGTGAACCCCAGGTCGCGGCTCAGGCCGTGCCGGACGTTGTCGCCGTCGAGGAGATAGGTGTGGCGTCCTCGCTCGTGGAGCTTGCGCTCCACGATGTTGGCGATCGTCGACTTGCCCGCGCCCGACAGGCCGGTGAACCAGATCACGCACGGCCGCTGGCCCTTGAGCTCGGCGTGGGCGCCCTTGTGGACCTCGATGGCCTGCCAGTGCACGTTGTCGGACCGGCGCAAGGCGAAGTGCAGCAGCCCCGCCGCGACCGTCGCGTTGGTGAACCGGTCGATCAGGATGAACCCGCCCATCTCCCGGTTGTCCCTGTAGGGGTCGAAGGGGACCGGGCGGTCGAGGTTGACGTTGCACACCCCGATCTCGTTGAGCGTGAGCACCTTGGCGGCCACGTGCTCGAGCGTGTTCACGTTCACCTTGTACTTGGGCTGCGCCAGCGTGGCACCGACGGTGCGCGTGCCGAGCTTGAGCAGATACGGCCGGCCGGGGAGCATCTCGTGGTCGCTCATCCAGACGACGTGGGCCTCGAACTGGTCTGCCACGCTCGGCGCGGCGGCGGCCGCGGCCAGGACGTCGCCCCGGCTCACGTCCACGTCGTCGGCAAGGGTGACGGTGACGGACTGGCCCTGGACCGCCTCGTCGAGGTCGCCGTCCGCGGTGACCAGCCTGGCGACGGTGGAGGTCCGGCCCGCGGGCAGCACCTTGACCGGGTCGCCGGGACGCACACTGCCGCCTGCGATCTGCCCGCTGACGCCCCGGAAGTCCAGGTCGGGCCGGTTCACCCACTGCACGGGCATGCGGAAGGCGTCGGCCCCCGACGCCTCGTCGACGGGCACCGTCTCGAGGTGCTCGATCAGCGTCGGGCCGCCGTACCACGGCGTGTTGGCGCTGGGCGTGGTGACGTTGTCGCCCCGCAGCGCGGACAGCGGGATGGCGGCGATGTCGTGCAGCCCGATCTCGGCAGCGAAGGCGCGGTAGTCGGCCTCGATCCCCTCGAACACCGACTGCGAGAAGCCGACGAGGTCCAGCTTGTTCACCGCCAGCACGATGTGGCGGATCCCGAGCAGCGACACGAGGAAGCTGTGCCGACGGGTCTGGGTCAGCACGCCCTTGCGGGCGTCGACGAGGATCACCGCCAGCGATGCCGTCGACGCGCCGGTGACCATGTTGCGGGTGTACTGCTCGTGGCCCGGGGTGTCGGCGACGACGAACTTGCGCCCGTCGGTCGAGAAGAACCGGTAGGCGACGTCGATCGTGATCCCCTGCTCGCGCTCGGCCGCCAACCCGTCGACCAGCAGGGCGAAGTCGAGGTCGCCCCCCTGGGTGCCGACCTTCTTCGAGTCCGCCTCCAAGGAGGCGAGGTGGTCCTCGAAGACCAGCTTGGAGTCGTAGAGGAGGCGGCCGATGAGCGTGCTCTTGCCGTCGTCCACGCTGCCGCAGGTGATGAAGCGGAGCATGGTCTTGCGCTCGTGGCGCGTCAGGTAGGCCTCGATGTCGGTGGCGAGGGTCTCGTCGACGGCGTGGGCCATCAAAAGTACCCCTCGACCTTCTTCTTCTCCATCGACCCGCTCGAGTCGTGGTCGATGATGCGGCCCTGGCGCTCGGAGCTCGTGGTCAGGAGCATCTCCTGGATGATCCCGGTGAGGGTGTCGGCCTCGCTGTCGATGGCCCCGGTGAGCGGATAGCACCCGAGCGTGCGGAAGCGGACGGACCGGCGTTCGGGGACCTCGCCCGGCGCCAGCGGCATGCGGTCGTCGTCGACCATGATGAGCGTCCCGTCGCGTTCGACCACCGGGCGCGCCGCGGCGAAATAGAGCGGCACGATGGGGATCTGCTCGCGATGGATGTAGAGCCAGACGTCGAGCTCTGTCCAGTTGGACAACGGGAACACGCGGAGGGTCTCGCCCTGGTTGTGCCGGACGTTGTAGAGGTTCCACAGCTCCGGACGCTGCTGCTTGGGGTCCCAGCGGTGTTGCGGCGAGCGGATGGAGAAGACGCGCTCTTTGGCCCGGGAACGCTCCTCGTCGCGCCGGGCCCCGCCGAAGGCGGTGTCGAACCCGTACAGGTCGAGCGCCTGCTTGAGGCCCTCGGTCTTCCACATATCGGTGTGGACGGCGGACCCGTGGGAGAAGGGGTTGATGCCGCGCTCGACGCACTCGGGGTTCTGGTGCACGAGCAGGTCGACCCCGAGGTCGTGGGCCGTGCGGTCCCGAAACTCGTACATGGCCCGGAACTTCCAGGTGGTGTCGACGTGCAGGAGCGGGAAGGGCGGCTTGGACGGGTAGAACGCCTTCATCGCCAGGTGGAGCATGACCGAGCTGTCCTTGCCGACCGAGTAGAGCATCACCGGCCGGTCGCTCTCGGCCACCGCCTCGCGCAAGATGTGGATGCTCTCGGCCTCCAGGTGCTCGAGGTGGGTGAGGGTCCTCACGGCGTCACCGTCGCACGGCAGATCTCGATCACGGCCTCGGCGTACTCGGGGCGGCACACGAGCAGATCCGGCAACCAGGGGTCGGGGCGGTTGTAGACGAGCGGCGAGCCGTCGAGGCGTGAGACGTGGAGGCCGGCAGCCGCGGCCACCGCCACCGGCGCGGCCGAGTCCCACTCGTACTGCCCGCCCGAGTGCGCGTAGATCTCGGCCTCGCCGAGCACCACCGCCATGGCCTTGGCCCCCGCCGACCCCATGGGGATGAGCTCGCCGCCGAGCGCCTCGGCGATGGCCAGCGCGTGCTCGGTGGGCCGGGTGCGGCTCACCAGGACCCGGGGCCCCCCGGCGTGCTCGGCAGGCGCAGGCAGCGCCCCTCCCGTGTGCAGCGTGAGGCCCCTGGCCGGCAGGGCGACCGCACCCACTGTCACCGCGCCGTCGAACGCCAGCGCCACGTGGACGGCCCAGTCCTCGCGACCGGGCTCCGAGAACTCGCGGGTCCCGTCCAGGGGGTCGACGATCCAGACCCGGGGCCGCCCGAGCCGGGTCTGGTCGTCTGCGCCCTCCTCGGAGAGCACCGCGTCGCCGGGGCGGCGCGCGGCCAGCGCGGCCATGATCAGGTCGTGGGAGGCGGCGTCGCCCGCGTCCTTGAGGTCGGCGCCGACGAGGCCCGAGGCACGCACGGCCAGCAGCCGCTCGCCCGCCTCCGTTGCGATGGCCGCGGCCACGTCGTCGTCCCCCGGCAACGGTTGCACCCCCCCTTTTTACTAGTTTGCTACTGATTTTGTCCACAATCCGGCGCCGAGTCGGCCGCTTGCGCGCGAAGGACCAGGTGGACGGGCATGGTGCCTCGTGCCCGTCGTCGGTGTGCCCGTCGTCCGTGCCTAGGCGGAGAGGGCGGCCAGGGACTCCAGCGACGGGACGAAGTAGTAGGCCCCGCTCACGGGGGTGCTGAAGTCGGTGAGGCGGTCGTGCAGCCCGTCACCGGCCACGCCGAACATGCGGGCCAGCATCCGCTCGAAGCGGTCGGGGTCCGCGCTGAAGGCGACGAACTGCAGGCCGTGCACCTGCACCGTCCCGTAGGGGGTGCTGCGTCGGTAGATCTCGAGCTCCTCGCCCTCATCGTCCTCGACCACCACGCGGGCGATGTGCGCGGTGGGCGGCTTGACGTCGTCGGCCAGCTCGATGCTGTCGGCCTTGGTCCGCCCGATCACGCCCTCTTGTTCGGCGACCTCGAGCGCGTCGAAGGCGCGCAGGTCGTGGCGCCACTGTTGGACGAGGGCGTAGCTCCCGCCTGCGTCCGGCCCGGGCTCGGGCACCAAGGCCACGGCGAAGGCCCCCTCGACCGGGGGGTTCTCGGTCCCGTCGACGAATCCGGTGAGGTCGCGGCCGTCGCGGTAGACGAAGGAGGGGACCTCGCACGCGATCGTGGCCACCTCCTCCAAGGCGGCGCACGCCCGCCGGGCGCCGTCGAGGACGGCGTCCTCGCCCGGACCGTGCAACCAGACCCACAGGTCGTGCTGTGTCGCCGGCGCATGGCGCGCCGCGGGGTCGCCGACGGCCTGGAAGGGCCGCAGGTCCCGAGGCACGTCCCTCGGGGCGAGGCGGGACCACAGGGTGGCGCCGAAGCCGACGACGAGGTTGAGCCCGCCGGCCGAGACCGACGGGGCGTGGAGCACGCCGAGGGCGGTGGCGAGGGGGCCGTCGCCGACGCCGGCACGCACGTCGAGCTCGAGGTGGAAGTGGGATCGGGTGCCCAGCGCGAAGACACCGGGTTGCGGCGTTCCCATGGCGCCGACGCTAGCGAGGCCGGCCGGCGTCGACCGCTCGCTCTCGGCTCGCTCAGGTGGGCCGGGCGAGTGCGCTCGGGTCGTGGCCGACGGGTGCCGGCACGGACGCCGGGCCGGACGCCGGTGCCGGCGCCGTGTCGGACGAGGGGGCCGCGGCCGTGTCGCGGGCGCGGGCGCGGAGCTCGTGTTCGTCGGAGCGCGGCTCGGCGCGCGGGGTCGGGTCGCCGGGCCCGAGGGGCAGGCGTACCCAGAAGGTGGCGCCCCCGCCCTCGGTGGGCGCTACCCCGACGCTGCCGTCGTGCGCCTTGGCGATGGCCGAGACGATGGCCAGGCCAAGGCCGACCCCGCCGGTCGCCCGGGCTCGCGAGGGATCCGCCCGGTGGAAGGGCTCGAAGATCCGGGTGGCATCCCCGGGGGCGATCCCGGGTCCGTGGTCGACCACGTCCAAGATGGCCACGGAACCCGCCGGCCACAGTCGGACCTCTACCGGGGTCCCCGCCGGCGTGTGGCGCAGCGCGTTGGCCAACAGGTTGTCGGTGACCTGGCGCAGGCGGTTGGCATCGCCGAGGACCGTCACCGGCGCGGGCGCCTGGAAGGCGATGGCCCGCTCGGGCGCGGCGACGCGTGCGGCGCCGACGGCGGCCTCGGCCACGGCTCGCAGCTCGACGGGCACGCGCTCGATGGGACGCTCGCGATCCAGGCGGGCGAGGAGCAGGAGGTCGTCGACCAGCTCGCTCATCCGGTCGGCCTCGGAGCGGATGTGGTACATCGACGTCGCCAGGTCCCCCGGTCGGTCACGCGCCCCCCGGTCGAAGATCTCGGCGTAGCCGCGGATCGACGTGAGTGGGGTCCGCAGCTCGTGGGAGGCGTCCGCCAGGAAGCGCCGCAGCCGCTCCTCCGAGGCGCGCCGCGCGTCGAATGCCTCCTCGATCTCCCCGAGCATGGTGTTGAGCGCACTGCCGAGGCGGCCGACCTCGGTGACGTCGTCGGCCGGCGCGACACGCTGCGAGAGGTCCCCGGCGGCGATCTTGCCGGCGGTCGTCGCCATGTCGTCGAGAGGCCGCAGCTCGCGGCGCACGATCCACCAGGCGAGCACGCCGAGGCCGGTGAGGAGCAGACCGGTGACGAGCGCCTCGATCCACAGCAGCTGGCGCAGCGTCTGGTGCGGCTCGGTCAGCGGGATGGCCACCACGATGGTCCCGAAGAGCTGACCGTCCACGTCCACCTGCTCGGCGACCACCCGGTAGCTCACGCGGGTCGGGCCCGGCGACGTCGCGTTGAAGAACACGGGCCCGTTGGCGGGTTCCCCGGAGCCAGGCAGCTGTGACGGGAGCGTGGGCCCGGGGCCGTAGGCGAGGCCCGGGGACACGAGCACGGTGCCGCTGGGGTCGCGCAACTCGGCGAAGGTCCCCGGCGGCACGAAGGCGGAGCGGTCGCCCTCCCCGCCCCCGAACCCCGGGTAGACGGCGTTGACCAGCGAGTGGCCGATGGGGGTCACCGAGTCCGTGAGCTCGGTGTCGACGCGGTTGGTGAGGAAGGACCCGAGCGTCGTATAGGTGATGACGTCGGCCGCGAGCAGCCCCACGGCGACGATGGCCATGAGGACGAGCGTCATGCGCAGTCGAAGGGTCATGGGACCTCAGCGGGCTGGCGAAGGGTGTAGCCCACGCCGCGCACGGTGTGGATGAGGCGGGGTCCGTCCGCGTCGATCTTGCGGCGGAGGTAGCTGATGTAGATCTCGACGACGTTGGCGTTGCCGTCGAAGTCGTACTGCCAGACGCGGTCGAGTATCTGGGACTTGGACACGACCCGGCCGGCGTTGAGCATCAGGTAGTGCAGCAGCTTGAACTCGGTGGGCGTGAGCTCGATGGACGTCGCGCCCCGGAAGACCTCGTGGCTCTCCTCGTCGAGGCGAAGGTCGCCGACCTCCAGGCGTCCGTCGTCGTGCTCCGCCCCGTGCACGCGGCGGAGGATGGCGCGGACGCGGACGATGAGCTCCTCGATGCTGAAGGGCTTCGTCATGTAGTCGTCGCCGCCCAGCGTGAAGCCACGGAGCTTGTCGTCGAGGGTGTCGCGTGCGGTGAGGAACAGAACGGGAAGGCGCTGGCCGGCCAGGTCACGGCCCAGGCGCTCGAGCACTTCGAAGCCGCTCAGGTCGGGGAGCATCACGTCGAGGACGAGCAGGTTGGGCCGGAAGCTCGACACGCGCTCGAGCGCCTCGCGCCCGGTGCCCGCGGTGGCCACCTCGAGCCCCTCGTAGCGCAGGGCCATGGCGACGAGGTCGGTGATGCTCTTCTCGTCGTCCACGACGAGGATGCGCGCCGGCGCGGTCGCTGTCATGGCAATCCCTCCGCTCCCCATGGTGCGGGTCCTACCTTGGAGTTTCCTGTGAATGGGCGCCGGGAAGGGAGTTCACAGGGAATTGCCAGGATTTCTCACAGCATCCTGTAAGGAATGCTCCCTACGGTGTGGACGCGGCCGGTTCACCGGCTAGGCACGCGGGTGATCCGAGGAGAAGGGGTCGATGGTCTCTTTTGGCTATGTCTGGCACGAGCTGCGGCGGCGTTGGAGCCGGACGCTCGTCACGGCGCTCGGGCTCGCCGCCGGGGTCGGCCTGGTCATGGGCATCGTCGGGGTGTCCAACGGGCTCTCCGACGCGCAGGGCCAGGTGCTCTCCCCTCTGTCCACCGTCGGCACGGACATCGTCGTGGAGCGCACTGTGGGGGTCGCCAACACGTCGACGTCCTCGACCACCACGACGACCGCCCCCGGTGGATTCGCCGGGCCCGGCGGCGGTGGCGGTGGGGGCGGCGGCGGCGGGGGCGGGTTCTTCGCGGGCAGCGCCAACTCGAGCGCCAATGCGTCCGACCGCTCCGCGCTGGCTGACAACAACTCGTCGATCCTCACCGACCTCTCCAAGCTCGGTCCCGCGGGCACCCAGTTCACCTACGACTTCTTCGTCCCTGGCACGCTGATCACCTTCCCGCAGTCGGCGGTGTCCGACGTCGCCAAGATCAAGGGCGTCCAGGCCGCGGTGCCCGCCCTGTCGCTCTCCGCGTTGCACGAGACCGGGACCGTGCCCCAGGTGACCGACACGGTCACCACGGGCGGCCAGACCATCAGCGCCACCCAGACGCCCGCGCCCATGACTGCGGCCGAGGAGCAGCAGGTGGCGTCGTGCCTCCAGGCAAAGGGCATCACTTTCGGTGCCGCGCCCGGTGGGGGCGTCGGCATCAGCGGTGGGGGTGGTACCGGGGGCACCGGCAGCACCGGTGGGGGCGGCACCGGCAGCACCGGGGGCGGGGGCGGCTCAGGGCGCGGCGGGTTCAGCGGGTTCGGCGGCGAGCTGAGCTCGTGCCTCCCGGCGCGTTTCCAGCAGTACATCTCCCAGGTGGTGGTCCCCCAGCAGACCATCACCCGGGTGCTCAACCCGCCGCAGACCAACACGCAGACCTCCAGCTACGCGGTGGCCGGTGTGGACCCGACGAACTCGAGCTCCGGCCTCATCACCAAGGCGCAGCTCGTGTCGGGCTCCTGGTTCAGCGCCAACCCGACGAACGAGATCCTCGTGTCCACCGCCTACGCCAGCACCAACAACATCAAGGTGGGCCAGACGTGGACCATCAACAAGACCAACTACACGGTCGTCGGCCTGGTCAACCCCACGCTGACCGGTGACGTGTCGGACATCTACTTCCCGATCTCCACCCTCCAGTCCTCGTCGTCGCAATCGGGCCGCATCAACGAGATCCTGGTCAAGGTGGACAAGTCGTCCAACGTCGACGCCGTGGCCGCCGCCATCAAGAAGGAGCTGCCCGGCGCCACCGTGCTCACCTCCAAGCAGCTCGCCGGTCAGGTCAACGGGAGCCTGGCCAACGCGCACAAGCTGGCCTCTGACCTGGGTGTGGCGCTGGCCATCATCATCCTGGCCGCGGCGTTGCTGATCGCCGCGCTGCTGACCCTCTCGAGCATCGCCAAGCGCGTGCGGGAGATCGGCACCCTGCGGGCCGTCGGCTGGTCGCGTGGCCGGGTGGTGGGCCAGATCATGGCCGAGATGCTCGGCATCGGGATCGTCGGCGCGGCCCTCGGCGTGCTCGTCGGCCTCGGGGTGTGCGGCCTGGTCGACGCGTTCGGGCCCACGCTCTCCTACACGGTGGCCGGTGCCCTCGTCGGGTCGTCCTCCGCCAGCGGCCTCGTCCACCAGACG
>DASPTT010000095.1:0-6659 GCA_035623275.1 Acidimicrobiales bacterium | reverse complement strand
GCCCGCCGCCGTGCCGGCGCCCGCCGCCGTGCGGCCCGCCGTGCCGGTGCCGCCCGCCGTGCCGGCGCCCGCCGCCGTGCGGCCCGCCGTGCCGGTGCCGCCCGCCGCCGTGCCGGCGCCCGCCGCCGTGCGGCCCGCCGTGCCGGTGCCGCCCGCCGCCGTGCGGCCCGCCGAGCCGGTGCCGCCCGCCGCCGTGCCCGTGGCGCTCGTCGGCGACCCGGCCCACGCCCCCTCCCTCGACGACGATCCCGAGCCGAGCGCCGGCAACTGGGAGCTCGAGGACGACGACATGGCGGTCGCGCCCGCACCGGCGTCCGGTAAGCGGGACAAGCGCGAGAAGCGCCGGCGCGGCATGCGCTCCCGGCGCGGCGTGCGGCAGTCGGACGCCTCGGTGGCCCGTCCCCTGCTCGCCGCCGAAGAGTTCGAGTTCTCCTCCGACCCCGACCTGCCCCGCGGTGGGCCCGCACCGGGCGCGGTCATCGAGGTGGCGCGTGCACATTCGACCGTCCGGCGCCTCGGTGTGATGACCATCGTGCTCGTCCTCGTGGCTGCCGGCGCGCTCGGTTGGTACTGGAAGACCCACCACGCGCTGCCGTTCCAGACGCCCGTCCCGCCTCCCAACCCGGCGCGTGACCTGCAGATGGCTATGTCGACCCTCGTCACCCCGGGCGACCTCTCGGGGTGGAGCACCACGGCGCAATCGCTGGACAACCCCTTCGCCATGGGCGTCTCGAGCTCGGCCCAGGCGACAGCCGCCAGCGCGGGCGCCTCCTCCCCGCTGGCGCAGTGTCTCGGGGTCTCGGGCTCGGCCCTCTCGGCCGCCACCGGTGCCGCGGGCGCCGCCGTGCCGGCACGGACCGCGGCGGCGTCGTCCCACCTGTACGCCGATGCAGCCGCCGGCTCCCTGGCCGGCTCGGTGTCCGAGGTCATGAGCTCGTCGAGTGCCGCACAGGCCGATGCCAAGGTCTTCGCCGATGCCTCGCTGTTCGACCTCTGCTATCAGCCCTATGTCCAGGCCATGCTGCCCTACCTGTCGTCGGTGATCGGGAGCTCGCAGAAGTTCGACACCGCCACCATCGACCCGCTCAGCGTGCCGGCCCCGGGCGGTCGCTCGGTGCACGCGTACGGGTTCCAGATCACCCTGCTCGGCCACAGCGGGAACAGCGGGACCACGATGGTCCTCGACGACGTCGCCGTGTTCGGCGGCCGGGTGCAGGCGACCCTGTCGATGCCGAGCAACGTCGTGTTCCCCGTCGACACCCAGGCCGCACTGGTGCGCGCCGTGGAGGGGCGGGTCACCGCGGTCGTGGGCCGTTAGGCCTTCGAGCCCACCGGCACGAGCCGGGCCACCGACGCCAGGGCCCGGTAGGCGGTTTCGGCCGCACCCATCTCGTCGGGACGCAGCAGGTTGGCCATGATCCGCAGCAGCATCTTCATGATCGCCGGCGAGTGCATTCCGGTCTGCACGCAGGCCCGCATGCGGGCGGGGTGGCTGATGAGCTTCACGAAGTCGCGCGCCACCAGGTAGTAGAGGCCGTAGGCGTCCTCGAGGCGGGCCTCGTAGTCGTCCAGTGCCGCGGGACCCGCGCCGTTGAGGGCGCGACCGAGGCACGCGGCGGCCAGCCGGCCGGTCTCGTAGCCATAGGCGATCCCCTCGCCGTTGAACGGGTTGATGGCCCCCGCGGCATCGCCCACGCACAATGCGTTGGGGCCGATGCGCGGCGCCACGGAGAGGCCCATCGGGAGCTTGCCGCCGGTGGGCGGCCCACAGGCGCTGTCCGGTGAGATCCCCCACGTCTTGGGCGCGAAGGCCACGAACTCGTCCATGAGCCGGCTGGTGTTCATGCCCTTCCAACGGCCCTCCACCGACATGAGCCCCACGCCGACGTTCACCCGCCCGTCGCCGAGGGGGAAGATCCAGCCGTAGCCGGGGACCACCTGCCCGGAGGCGTCCCGGATGTCGAGATGGGACTCGATGAACGCGTCGTCGTGGCGCGGCGAGCGGTAGTAGCCGCGCAGCGCCATCCCGAGCGGGTACGAGCGGTCCCGGACGGTGCCCAGGGCCCGGCCGAAGCGGGAGTTGGCGCCGTCGGCCACCACCACGTAGCGCGCCCGGATCTCCCGGGTGCCGCCGTCGTCCTTGTCGCGCACGACCGCGCCGGCCACCGCCGGCAGCGCGCCCGGGCCCGCGGAACCGCCGAGGCCTCCCCGCTCACCGGCACCGGCCACGGTCCCGGTCCCGGCGGGGATGGGCGAGATCGCCTCGTTCCCCTGGAGCACGGTGGCCCCGGCCTTGGCGGCCCGGTCGGCCACCAGTTGGTCCAGGTCGTGGCGCGTGATGACGTACCCGTAGGACGGGAACGACGGGTGGGCGGGCCAGGGCATCTCGATGACCATGCCGTAGGCACACGAGCGGAGCCCCGCATAGCGATGCGCGCCCGACAGCGCGTCGGCCAGGCCCATGTCCTCCAGCTGTCGCACCGAGCGCGGCGTCAGCCCGTCGCCGCAGGTCTTCTCCCGAGGGAAGCGCTTCTTCTCCACCAGCACGACGTCCCAGCCGGCGTCGGCCAGCCAATAGGCGCAGGCCGAGCCGGCGGGCCCACCGCCGACGACGAGCACGTCGTGCACGGGGTCCCCTGCTCCCGCGCGTGGCCGCGCCGGGTGCGCCTTGACGGCGGGTGCCCGCCGCCCGGCGCCGGTCTTCGTGACACGGGGCGCCTTCGTGACGCCTGCGGCCTTCTTGACGCCGGCCGCCTTCTTGGGGGCGACGGCCTTCTTGGCGGCGGCGGCCTTCTTGGCGGCGGCGGCCTTCCTGGGGGCGACGGCCTTGTCGGCGGCGGCCTTCTCGGCGGGCTCCGCCTTGCTGGCCGGCACCGCGCCCGGCCCCGGGCGGACCCCCTTGGAGGCCCCGGCGTCGCTCGGGGTGGGGTCCGCAGGGCTGGGTGGCACCCGCAAATGGTAGGTCGCCGTGTCCGCTCCGGGCACCTCTCCGGGCACCTCCTCCCAATGTGCGGTCCCGCAGGGTGCGGTGGTAGAACCAGCCCAGTCATGGCCGACTACTTGCCCATCGTGCTGATGCTGATCCTGGGCGTCCTCTTCGCTGGACTGTCCCTGGTGGCCTCCAGCCTCCTTGCCCCGCGCAAGCGGCCGACCGCCGCCAAGCTCGCACCCTACGAGTGCGGGATCGTGCCCGATCGCGAGCCGCCGCAGCGGTTCCCGGTCCGCTTCTATCTGGTGGCGATGATCTTCATCATCTTCGACATCGAGATCGTGTTCCTCTACCCGTGGGCCGTGATCTTCCGCGAGCTGCGGACCTTCGGGCTCGTCGAGGTGCTGGTGTTCGCGGTCGTCGTCTTCGTCTCGTTTCTCTACCTGGTGAGCAACGGCGCGCTCGACTGGGGCCCGGCCAAGCGGCTGCGCCCGGCGATCTCCAAGCGGACCACCGCGTCCACCATCGCCCGTGTGGGCGTCGGTCCCGGCCCCGACGCCGGCCCCGACCGGGGCGCGGGCGAGGCCGCGTAGTCGGAGACGTCCGTGGGGCTCGAAGACCTCCAGCACAATTTCCTCACCGGCACGCTCGAGGACCTGGTCAAATGGGCCCGGCGCAACAGCGTGTGGCCCGTGACGTTCGGGTTGGCGTGCTGCGCCATCGAGATGATGGCGGTGGGAGCGGCTGACTTCGACATCAGCCGGTTCGGCATGGAGGTGTTCCGGGCCTCCCCCCGCCAGGCCGACCTCATGATCGTGGCGGGCCGGGTCTCCCAGAAGATGGCACCGGTGCTCCGGCAGGTCTACGACCAGATGATGGAGCCCAAGTGGGTGATCTCCATGGGGGTGTGCGCATCCACCGGCGGCATGTTCAACAACTACGCCATCGTCCAAGGGGTGGACCAGATCGTGCCCGTCGACGTGTACGCGCCCGGGTGCCCGCCCAACCCCGAGACGCTGCTGCACGCCGTGCTCACCCTGCACGAGAAGATCCGCACCGGCGAGATCACCCGGCGCCGCGCCGCGGCAGGCCCCGCGCCTGAGGAGCTCGCCGGGTGGGTGCCCGAGCGCCCCGAGGCCGTGCGCCTGGGGACGCCGAAGTGAGCGGCGACCTGCCCGTCGTGACGCTGCCGCCCGAGGGCGTCGTCACGGCCGCCTCGGCGGGCCAGGAGATCGTGCTCCCTGCCCGCGACCGGTACCACGACGTCGTCGCCGCGTACCGCGACGGCGGCTACGAGCTGCTCTCGGACCTCTGCGCCGTCGACTACCTCGCGCACCCCCCGCGCGCCCTGCCCGGCGGCGTCGCCCCGGAGCGCTTCGAGGTGGTCGCCACCCTGGTGTCGCCGGCCGACCGCCGCCGTGTGCGCGTCCGCGTCCAGGTCCCCGAGGACGACGCCGCCGTGGACTCGCTCTTCGACCTCTTCCCCGGGTGCGAGGCCATGGAGCGCGAGGCCTTCGACATGTTCGGCATCCGCTTCCGCGGCCATCCCGACCTGACCCGGATCCTCATGCCCGACGACTGGGAGGGCTTCCCCCTCCGCAAGGACTACGGCGTGGGCCGGGTGCCGGTGCAGTTCAAGGAGGCCCCGGGCCCCCGATGAGCGACGACGTCTTCGTCCACGAGACCGCCGAGGGGTCCCAGGAGCTGCGCGAGCGCGCCGCCACGCCGCCCGCCGAGCTCCAGCGCGAGGTGGGCTCGGTGCTCCGGCTGCCCGAGGGCCATTACGTCGACGTGGCCGACCTCGACGTCGAGCGTCCGGACGACGAGACGATGATCATCAACATGGGCCCGCAGCACCCGTCCACCCACGGGGTCCTGCGGCTCATGATGGAGCTCGACGGCGAGACCGTCCTGCGCACGAAGCCGATCATCGGCTACCTGCACACGGGCATGGAGAAGACGGGGGAGGAGCTCACCTACCAGCAGGGGGGCACCAACGTCACCCGCATGGACTACCTGTCCCCGCTCAACAACGAGCTCGTGTTCTCGTTGGCCACCGAGGCGCTGCTCGGCATCGAGATCCCGCCGCGCGCCGTCTGGATCCGGATGCTGCTCTCCGAGCTCCAGCGGGTCAGCTCGCATCTCATGTGGACGGCCACCAACGGCATGGACGTCGGCTCGACCACCATGATGATCTTCGGCTTCCGCGAGCGCGAGATGCTCCTCGGCTTCTTCGAGAAGGCGACGGGCCTGCGGATGAACCACAACTTCATCCGTCCCGGCGGCACCGCGGCCGACCTGCCCGACGGCTGGGAGGACGACGTCGACCTCATCTGCGAGAACGTCACGCTGCGGCTCGACGACTACGACGAGCTCCTCACCGGTCAGCCCATCTTCCGCGAGCGCATGGAGGGTGTCGGCGCGCTCAGCGCCGAGGAGGCCATGGCCCTGTCCGCCACCGGGCCGATCCTGCGCTCGACCGGGATCCCCTGGGACCTGCGCCGCACCATGCCGTACCTGGCCTACGACCAGGTCGACTTCGACGTGATCATCGGGACCTACGGCGACAACTTCGACCGCTACGCCATCCGGCTCAACGAGATCCGCGAGTCGATCAAGATCATCCGCCAGGTCCTCGAGCGCATGCCCGCCGGCGACTACCGCGTCCAGGACAAGAAGGTGACGCCCCCGCCGCGCGCCCGAATCGACGAGTCGATGGAGGCGCTCATCCACCACTTCAAGGTGTTCACCGAGGGCTACAAGGTGCCCGAGGGCGAGGTCTACGCGGCGGTCGAGTCGCCGCGGGGCGAGCTCGGGTGCTACCTGGTCTCCGACGGCTCGGCCAAGCCCTACCGGCTCCACGTCCGGGCCCCGTCGTTCGTGAACCTCCAGAGCCTCCCCGTCATGTTGCGGGGCGGGCTCATGGCCGACGCCGTGGCCACCATCTCGTCGGTCGACCCCGTCATGGGGGAGGTCGACCGGTGAGCGCCACGCACCTGTCGGAGGAGGTCCTCACGCGGGCGCGCGAGCTGGTCATGCTGTACCCCCACCCGCGCTCGGCGCTCATCCCCATCTGCCACCTGGCCCAGGAGCAGGACGGGTGGCTCCGCCCCGAGGCCATCACCGAGATCGCCGAGGTGGTAGGGATCACGCCCGCCGAGGTGCTCGGCACCGCCTCCTTCTACGACATGCTCCACACCGAGCCCGTTGGGCGGTACCTGGTCTCGGTGTGCACGAACATCGCCTGCATGCTGCGCGGCGCCTACGAGCTCGTGGAGCACGCCGAGTCGGCGCTGGGCGTGCGCACCGGCGCCACCACCGCCGACGGGATGTTCACCCTGGAGGACGCCGAGTGCCTGGCCGACTGCAGTCGGGCCCCGTGCCTGCAGGTCAACCACCGGTTCTTCGGCGACGTGACCCCCGAGGGGTTCGACCGGCTGGTCGACGACCTGCGGGCGGGTCGGCTCGACGACGAGGTGCCCCACCACGGCACCCTCGTGCGGACCCGGCGCGACGGCGGCCTGCGGGTGCCCGCGCAGGAGATCGCGGCCGAGCGGGAGCGGGCCCAGGCCGCGGCGGCCGAGCGGACGCGTGCCGCGGAGGCGGCCGACCCCGGCGGCAACGAGCGCCCGGCAGCGAGCGCGGCGGGGAGCGGGTCATGACCGTGACCGACGCCCCCAAGATCGTCACCTCGCGCCTGGGCCGGGAGGACTCGCACACGCTGGCCGGG
>DASPTT010000094.1:0-8660 GCA_035623275.1 Acidimicrobiales bacterium | reverse complement strand
GGCCGCGATCTCACGGTCGCGGGCCTCGGCGTCGGAGCCCGGCGGCGCGAAGTCCTCACCCTCGCCGGTGACGATCTCGCCTTCCTTCTTGGTGGTGGACAGCGGCTGGGCCACCTTGCAGTTGTCGCGGTAGATGGCGATGGCCTTGATGCCCAGCTTCCAGGCATCGAGGTGGAGCTGCTCGACATCCTCGACGGTGACGTCCTCGGGCATGTTCACCGTGTTGTGGTTCACGACGCCGTTGCCCACGAACGCGTGCGTGTAGGGCACCGAGACGTCGAAGACCTCACGCTCGCCGGCGTCCTCGACGAGCTGGACGGGACTGAAGTGCAAGCCGTCATCGAGCACGCTGCGCAGCCAATCGGGAAGCTCGACGCCGTCGATGGCTGCGACGCGGGCGACCGTGGCGCGGCTCACGTGGTTCGTCCGGCGATCGTCCAGGAAGCCGAACTCCGTTCGGAGCTGCTTGCCCGCGCCATTCCGACGGCCGTAGGGCTCCAACGCGTAGAGCTCGGCGGGCGTGATCCCCGGGACCACTTCCGCCGTGTGCCGATGTGCGTCGGTTCGCGGGGCCAGGAGCGACTGTGCCCTCGTCTCCTTCTCAGCCTCGATGAACGGAACGATCCCGACGAGCCGGCGGGCGTCGTCGCCAACCGCGTAGACCTCGTCGAAGTCCTTGTCGTAGCGGGCGTCGTGCTTGGTGATCCTCGAGTGGACGATGCCGAGATTCGTGAGCACAGCCTGCAGGTCGTCGAGCATGCCCTTCGAATCGAGGCAGATCGTCCATTTGGGCGTGACGGACGTCGAGGTGTAGGCATCGAGCCAAAGGCCCTGGAGGAACGAGACGACCTGTTCCTTCGGTGAGCGCAGCACCGCATCCGGTATCCGCTTCGTCGACGCGCGCTCGCCGCAGCCCAGGTACTCGAGGAACTCGACGACGGACTTCGACGAGAACTCGACGCTCGGGCAGCGGTCGAGGGGCCGCCGGATCTTCGGCGCGACGCCAAAAGCGATCCGAGCCGCCTCGGCGACCTCCTCGAGAACGGCGTCGTCGGCGTTGGTCACGACCACGGTCCAGGTCGAACGGGTCGTGTGGCCCTCGGCGGCGTAGGCCCCGAGGAAGAAGGCCAGGGAATCAGTCATCTGCTCGGGGATGCGCACCGCCTTCTGCGACCCGTAGGGCGCCGAGGGAGCGAAGTCGTCGAAACGTGGTGGCATCGTCGACCACAGGTCGTCGCCGAACTTGGTGGCGACGTAGTCGCCGACGGCGATCTGGTCGAGCCGCTTCCAGGCGAGCCCCCCGGACCCTGCCGTCAGCAACCGGTGGTTCGGGGTACCGGTCACCGACTGGCCAGAGCGAAGCACCACGCGCCGGACCGGACGGACGCCCCCGTAGTAGAAGGCGTCCGTCTTGTGGATGCCCCCGAGGGATGCGACGGCCAGGACCTCGTCACGGAAGCTGTCGGGGTCCTCGCCGTCGTAGAGCGACGAGATGCGCACAAGCCCGTCGGCCGTGGCCAGGAGCGTGTCCCCCGTCACGCACTTGGAGATGGCCCCGGAGATGAAGGGCTGCACCGCCCCCATCATCCGGACGTGGCCCAGGTACTGGATGGTGTTGTCGCCCATGGAGCAGGCGAACACGGGCAGGTGCTCGGGCACGAGGTGCGGCGCGCCCACGATCGACATGTTCTCGTCGATGTAGGCGACGATGTCGTCGACCTGCTCGGGGCTGTAACCGAGCCGGACCAGCGCCCGGGGCACGGTCTGGTTGACGATCGACATCGTCCCGCCGCCCACCAGCTTCTTGGTCTTCACCAGGCCGAGGTCGGGCTCCACGCCCGTGGTGTCGCAGTCCATGAGGAGGCCGATGGTGCCGGTCGGGGCGAGGACGCTGGCCTGGGAGTTGCGCACCCCGTATTGCTCCCCCAACTCGACCGCGCTGTCCCACGCCTCCTGTGCCGCGCCCAGCAGCTCCGGGGGCACGAGCTCCTCGTCGATCTTGGCGACCTCGGCCCGGTGCATCCGTAGCACGTGGAGCATGGCGTCCGAATCGGCGTGGAAGCCGGCGAACGGCCCCATCCGCGACGCCGTGCGGGCCGATGTCGCGTAGGCGTGGCCAGTGAGCAGCGCCGTGATGGCCGCCGCCCAGGCGCGGCCCTCGTCGGAGTCGTAGGGCAGCCCCTGGGCCATGAGCAGCGCACCAAGGTTGGCGTAGCCGATGCCGAGCTCCCGAAAGCGCCGGGAGTTCTCGGCGATGGACTCGGTCGGGTAGTCGGCGTTGCCGACCAGAATCTCCTGAGCGGTGAAGATCACCTCGACCGCGGCCCGGAACGCGTTTACGTCAAAATCTCCATCGTCGCTGAGGAACTTCAGGAGATTGATCGAGGCGAGATTGCACGCGCTGTTATCGACGTGCATATATTCTGAGCAGGGATTACTTCCATTGATGCGTCCGAAATTTGGAGCAGTGTGCCACCGATTGATGGTGGTGTCGTACTGCAGACCCGGGTCAGCGCATTCCCAGGCGGCATGGGCGATCTGGCGGAAGAGGTCTCGGGCCTTGACGCTCCGGAGCACCGAGCCGTCGCTGCGAGCCGCCAGAGCCCAGTCGGCGTCGTCGACCACAGCCTGCATGAACTCGTCGGTCACCCTGACCGAGTTGTTGGCGTTCTGGTACTGGATGGAGAACGAGTCGACCCCGTCGAGGTCCATGTCGAAGCCGGCGTCGCGCAGGACCCGCGCCTTGCGCTCCTCGAGTGCCTTGCACCAGATGAAGTCTTCGATGTCCGGATGGTCCGCGTCGAGGATGACCATCTTGGCGGCCCGGCGCGTCTTGCCTCCGCTCTTGATCGTCCCGGCCGAGGCGTCGGCGCCCCGCATGAACGACACCGGACCGGAAGCGGTGCCTCCGCCGGCGAGCCGCTCCATCGAACCGCGGATCCGGGAGAGGTTCACGCCCGCCCCGGAGCCACCCTTGAAGATGATCCCCTCCTCCCGGTACCAGTTGAGGATGGAGTCCATGTTGTCGTCGACCGACAGGATGAAGCACGCGGAGGCCTGCGCGGGCACGCCCTTCACGCCGATGTTGAACCACACCGGCGAGTTGAAGGCGGCCCGCTGGGTGACGATCAGGTACTTGAGCTCGTCGCGGAAGGTCTCGGCCTCCGCGTCGCTCTCGAAGTAGCCGTCGACCCGCCCCCACTCCGTGATGGTGTCGGCCACCCGGTCGGCCACCTGCTTGAGCGACCACTCCCGCTCCGGGGTGCCCGGCGTCCCCCGGAAGTACTTCTGGGCGAGGATGTTGGTGGCGTTGAGGCTCCAGGAGGCGGGCACCTCGACGCCGAGCTGCTCGAAGGCGACCGACCCGTCGCGGTAGTTGGTGATGCGCGCATCGCGCCGCTCCCAGACGACCTCGTCGTACGGATGGACCCCTTCGGCGGTGAAGTGGCGCCGGATGCCGATGGTGGTCCGCTGGGGTGCGATGGCCATGGGGGTCCGCCTCTCTGTTCTTCTTCCAGGGTAGGCCGTGGGTGGCGACGGGGCTCCCGAGCCCGGGGTGACAGGAAACCCCCCGAACCACAAGATGTTGTGGTCTCCCCCCTCGCCGCCCACGAGATGCGGGGGTCATTACAGCACTGTAGTTACGAAGGTGTCAACGGGTTCCGGAGGATGTCCGCCCTGGTCGACAGCCGTTCGCGAAGGTTTGCGCTTGTTAGCGCGTTCACGTGCAGGGGGCCTCGACGCCGGCCCTGTCGAGTCGCTCCGGGTCGGGGACGAGGGCGAGGCCGGTCGCGCCGGCCCCGGTTAGCGTGCCTCGGATGGCCCCGGAGCGAGCCACGGTCATCGCCGTCGACGCCGGCACCACCGGGGTCCGCACCCTTGCCGTCGACGACACGGCGGCGGTGGTCGACGTGGCCTATCGCGAGCTCACCCAGCACTTCCCCCGCCCGGGGTGGGTCGAGCACGACGCGGCCGAGATCTGGTCGCACGTCGTCGACACGCTCACCGAGGTGGCGCGTCGCCAAGCCGACGCGGGCCGGCGGGTCGCCGCCATCGGCATCACCAACCAGCGCGAGACCGTGGTCGCCTGGGACCGCTCGACCGGCGAACCGCTGGCGAGGGCGGTGGTGTGGCAGGACCGGCGCACCGCGCCGCGTTGCGCGGCGCTGGTGGAGCAGGGCCATCTCCCCACCGTGCGTCGGCGGACGGGCCTGGTGCTCGACCCCTACTTCTCGGCCACCAAGATGGCGTGGCTGCTCGGCGAGGGCGGGGTCGAGGCCGGTGCGCAGCTCGCCCTCGGCACGATCGACGCGTGGGTGACCTGGAACCTCACGGGCGGGCCCGCCGGCGGGGTCTTCGCCACCGATGCCACCAACGCCAGCCGGACCCTGCTCTACGACATCGCCGAGCGCGCCTGGTCCGACGAGCTCGGCGAGCTCTTCGGGGTCCCCCTGCGCGCGCTCCCCGAGGTGCGGCCCTCCTCGGGGCGCCTGGGCGCGGTGGCGGGGCGCGCCGGGGAATCGAGCGGGCTCACCGGGGTGCCGGTGAGCGGTGTGGCCGGCGACCAGCAGGCCGCGCTGTTCGGCCAGGCCTGCTTCACCCCGGGCATGGCCAAGGTCACCTACGGCACGGGCAGCTTCGTGTTGCTCAACGTGGGGCCCACGCTCCCCGAGCCCGCCGAGGGCCTGCTCACCACGGTCGCCTGGGACCTGGGCGGGCACGGCGGGCCCGAACCGGTCCATTACGCGCTGGAGGGCGCGGTCTTCGTGACCGGCGCCGCCATCCAGTGGCTGCGCGACGGGCTGGGCATCATCGGCGAGGCGGCCGAGGTGGGCCCGCTGGCCGAGCGGGTCCCCGACAGCGAGGGGGTGGTCGTCGTCCCCGCCTTCACCGGGCTCGGCAGCCCCTGGTGGGACCCCTATGCGCGCGGCGCCATCGTCGGGATCACGCGGGGCACGGGCGCCGCCCACATCGCCCGTGCCGTGGTGGAGTCCATCGCCTACCAGGTGCGCGACGTGGTCGACGCCATGACGGCCGCCACGGGGACACCGCTGGCGGTCATCCATGCGGACGGGGGCGCGGCCGTGATGGACCTCCTCCTGCAGCTGCAGGCGGACCAGCTGCAGGTCCCGGTGATCCGCCCGACCTCGACCGAGACCACCGCGCTGGGCGCGGCCACACTGGCCGGACTGGCCGAGGGCGTCTGGACGATGGACGACCTCGCGGGCCTGTGGCACGCCGACGCCGAGCGCACCCCAGGCCGCAGCCGGGTCGCCGCCGATACCGGACACACCAATTGGCGCCGCGCGGTGCAGCGTTCGCTCGCCTGGGCCGCGCCCGACGGCTGAGCGTTTGGTAGGCAGCCGGCGCAGGCGGCCGGCTCGAGCGGCCGGCTCTCAGGCGGCCGGCTCGGACGTGGGCTCGCGCGTCGGCACCGGCGACAACGGCGGCACCGGCGAGCGTGGCGCGGCGTCGGCGGCCTCGGTGGCGGTGACCGCGGCGACCTCCGCTCCCCCCACCACCCCGTGGCGCTTGGCGTACCGGTCGATGTAGGACTGGCCGGTGAGCCGGCGGATCTCGAACAAGAGCTCGTCGGTGACGGCGCGCAGCGCCAGCGGGTCGGTCGCCGAGTCCCCCTCGAAGCGCGATACGTCGAGCGGCGGGGCGAAGCGCACGGTCACCGCCCGGAAGAAGTGGGGGCGGTTGGACCCGGGACGCTGGACCTTGTCCGTGCCCACCAGTCCCACCGGCACCAGGGGCACACGACAGCCGAGGGCGAGGCGGGCCACGCCGGTGTGGCCGCGATAGAGCCGGCCGTCGGGCGACCGGGTCCCCTCGGGGTAGATGCCGAGCGCGCCGCCGGCCTCGAGGACGTCGCGGGCGGTGGCCAGGGCTCGCTCCGACGCGCTGCCGCCCTCGCGCCGCATGGGGATCTGGCCCACGGCCCGGAAGAACCAGGCGGTCTTCCAGGAGTCGAAGTACTCCGCCTTCGCCACGAACGTGACCCGGCGACGCAGCACCAGGGGCAGGAACACCGAGTCGAGGAAGGCCACGTGGTTGGGAGCGAGGATCACCGGCCCCGTGGCCGGCACGTGCTCGCGCCCTTCGACGCGCACCCGCCAGAGCAGGAACATGACCGGGCTGAGCAGGACCTTCACCACCCAATAGGCCACGCCACAACCTAGCGCGCGGCCATGGCGCGGTGACCGGGGTGCGCGCCCGGATGTTTGACCCTTCGCAAGGGCCACCCATAGCGTTCGGACATGGCGCACCGCTTGACGGCCCGGGGGCGCCGTCGGCGCCAGGAGCTCCTCGACTTCGCGGCCGCCCAGTTCGCCGCCCGCGGGTACCACCCCACGTCGGTCACCGACATCGTCGACGGCCTGGGCGTGGGCAAGGGCGTCTTCTACTGGTACTTCGAGTCCAAGGAGGAGCTCTTCCGCCAGATCCTGGTGGAGGCGCAGCGGGACCTGCGCCGGGTCCAGCGCGAGGCGATCGAGGACGAGCCCGACCCCGTCCGGCGCATCGAGGCGGGCATCCGGTCCACCGTCACGTGGCTGGACGTCAACCGCCACCTCTTCACGCTCCTCGAATTCGCGCGCACCGAGGAGCGCTTCGCCCCCCTCATCCGCCAGGGCGAGGAGCAGGCGGTGGCCGACGCCCTGCCGCACGTGAAGGCGGGCATCGCCGCAGGGCTCATCCGGCGCGACGACCCCCTGGTGCTGTCGCACGCCATCTTGGGGGTGACCGACCACCTGGCCAGGGTGCTCGTCCTCGAACAGGACCGACCCGCGCAGGATGCCGCCGACGCCGCGATCGCCTTCTGCCTCCAGGGGATCCTCTCCCCCGCCGCGGCGCGCCACCGCCTGGGGCGCGCCGTGGGGTAGCGCCCGCCGCGAGGTCGCTACTGGAGCTTGGTCAGCGCCCGCCGGAGGTTGCGCACGGCCTGCCCGATGCGCTGCTCGTTCTCGATGAGGGCGAAGCGCACGTGGGCGTCCCCGCCCGGGCCGAACCCCACGCCCGGCGAGGTCGCCACCTCCGCCTCGGACACGAGGAAGGACGCGAACTCGAGGGATCCCATCTCGCGGTAGGGCTCGGGGATGGGCGCCCACACGAACATGGTCGCCTTGGGCGGCGTGAGGCGCCACCCGATGCGGTTCAGCCCGTCGCACAGCGCGTCACGCCGCGACCGGTAGATGGCGTTGACCTCGGCCGGGTAGTCCGGCGCCTCGTTCATGGCCACGATGGCCGCGATCTGGATGGGCTGGAACGACCCGTAGTCCAGGTAGCTCTTGAGCTTGGTGAGCGCGGCCACGACCTCGGCGTTGCCGACGGTGAAGGCGACGCGCCAGCCCGCCATGGAGAACGACTTGGTCAGCGAGTACAGCTCGACCGCCACCTCCTTGGCGCCCGGCACCTGCAGGATGGACGGCGGCCGGTACCCGTCGAAGGCGATGTCCGCGTAGGCGAAGTCGTGCACGAGGACCACCTCGTGCTCGCGGGCGAAGTCGACGATGCGCTGCATCCAGGCCAGGTCCACGCACGCCGTCGTGGGGTTGTGCGGGAACGACAGCACGATGACCCGCGGCTTGGGCCAGGCCGACTCCCACGCCTCCATCAGGTTGGCGAAGAAGGTCTCGGGCACCTGCTCGTCGGTCCCCGGGTCCTCGAAGCGCACGTGGCGGACCTCGGCACCGGCGAACAACGGTGCGTAGATGTGGATCGGGTACGACGGCGACGGCACCAGTGCGCTATCACCGGGGCCGAGCAGCACCCACATCAGGTGCGACAGGCCCTCCTTGGCGCCGATGGTGGTCACCACCTCGGTCTCGGGGTCGAGTTCGACCCCGAAGCGATCCTCGTAGCGGGCGGCGAGCGCCTGGCGCAGCTTCGGGATGCCGCGGCTGGCGGAGTACCGGTGGTTGCGGGGGTTGTGCGCGGCCTCGCTCAGCTTCTCGACGGCCACCTCCGGCGAGGGGATGTCGGGGTTGCCGAACGCCAGGTCGATGACGTCCTGGCCGGCTCGCCGGGCCGACAGCTTCAGCGCGTCGATGTGCGCGAAGACGTACGGCGGGAGCCCGTTGATCCGGCGGAATTCCATCGACCGAGGTTACCGCCCCGATCCGCCCCTCCCCGCACCGGCGAGCACGGTCGCCGCGCCGGCCAGCGCCTCCAGCGACGGCGGCCACACGCCCACCGCCCAGCTCGCACCGGCATCGGCCAGGGCGCGCAGGTGCTCGAGGAGGGCCGGCTCCTCGGCGGGGAGCACCCCGGCCCAGGTGACCTCGCAGCGCCCGGCGTACCGGGCGACGGTGTCGGGCGCGGCCTGCCACAGGTTGAGCGCGGCGCCGGTGCGCACCGCCACCTCGACGGTGCGAGGCGCCCCGCCGCCGATCCACACCGGCAGGCCCGCGGCGACGAGCGCGTCGGCGCAGCGGGCCATCGCCGCCCGTCGGTCCGCGGCCGGCGGGTAGTCGATCCCGAAGGCCGCGTTCTCGGGCGCGCTGGCCGAGTCGCCGGTGCCGATCCCGGCCACCACGCGTCCGGGGGCGATCCGCGCCAGCGTGGCCGCCGCGGCCAACAGCAACTCGTCGGGGAGGAGGCCGACGCGCGCCACGAGCGGGCCCAGCACCACCCTGCTGGTCGAGGCGGCCACGGCA
>DASPTT010000093.1:0-17299 GCA_035623275.1 Acidimicrobiales bacterium | reverse complement strand
CCGCGGACGACCCCGGGCGCCCGCGCCGGGCCCGGCGCGCTCGGGGACGTAGTGGCGCTGCTCCTCGGCATCCAGCCACACCCGCATGAGGCGCTCGGACGCGGGGTCGCGAAAGACCTCGTCGGTGGCGACCCATCCCGGGTCGGGCGCGGCCTGCTCCCCGTGGCGGCGCAGGAACAGGCTCATGGCGGCCGCGACGATGACCGCGGCGATGAGGACCACGCCGATGAGCGCGACGAGCATCAGCTCTGGCGAGCGGCCAGGACGACGGCGGTGCCGTACGCGGCGATCTCGGTGAGCCCGAAGCACGTCCCGAGCGTCCGCTCGATGCGGTACTCGGCGAATTGGAACGCCGTCGTCACAGGGAAGGCGGCGTAGACGCCGGTCGCGTCGGTGTCGGTGGTCATCGGGCTCCCTGGGCTGACGGTGCGGTTCGCCGGGCAGGCGCCGGTTCCCTGCGGCCGCGTCCTACTCGAACCGGACGAGATGGTAGTCCCGGCGTCCCCGGCGCAGCAGGGCGTACTTGCCGAAGAGCAGGTCGTCGGCACCGAGGCGCGCGTCGACGTCGTCGACACGGCGGTTGTTCACGTAGGCGCCGCCGCCCGAGATGGCGGCCCGGGCCTGGTTCTTCGACGCCACCAGGCCCGACGCGGCGAGGGCGTCGACCAGCGGGTACCCGCCCTCGAGCACCGAGCGCGCCAGTGCGGAGGACGGCGCCTCGTCGCACACCTCGAGGAGGGTGCGCTCGCCCAGCGTGGCGATCTCCTCCGAGTAGAGGGCGACCGACGCCTGCTCGGCCCGGGCCGCCTCCGCCTCGCCGTGGAGCAACGCGGTGACGTCGCGTGCCAGCGCGCGCTGCGCCTCGCGGCGCTCGGGCCGCTCGGCGGTGGCCTCGTCCAGGGAGCGGATCGTCTCGTGGTCGAGGAACGTGAAGTACCGGAGGTAGGCGCCCACGTCCGCGTCCTCGGCCCGCAGGAAGAACTGATAGAGGCGGAACGGGCTGGTGCGCGCCGGGTCGAGCCACACCGTGCCCGACTCCGTCTTGCCGAACTTGGTGCCGTCGGTCTTGAGCACCAGGGGCGTCGTCAGGCCGAAGACCTCCGCCCGCCGGACCTTGCGGACCAATTCGATCCCCATAGTGATGTTGCCCCACTGGTCGCTCGCCCCCAGCTGCAGGGTGCACCCGTGCTCGTCGAAGAGGTGCAGGAAGTCGTAGGCCTGCAGCAGCATGTAGCTGAACTCGGTGAACGAGATCCCCTGTTCGGGACGCTCGAGCCGGGCGCGCACCGACTCCTTGGCCACCATCTGGTTGACCGTGAAGTGCTTGCCGACGTCCCGGAGGAATTCGAGGAGCCCGACCGAGCCCAGCCACTCGCCGTTGTCGAGCAGCAGCGCCGCGTTGGACGCGGTCGAGAAGTCGAGGAACCGTTCGAGCTGGCCGCGCACCGCGCGCAGGTTGTGCGCCAGCTCGTCCGCCGAGAGCAGCTGGCGCTCCTCGCTCTTGCCGCCGGGGTCGCCGATCATCCCCGTCCCGCCCCCGGCCAACGCGATGGGCCGGTGCCCGGCCAGCTGGAGGCGCCGAAGGTTGCAGAGCTGGACGAGGTGTCCCACGTGGAGGCTGTCCGCCGTGGGGTCGAAGCCGATGTACGCCGTGAGCGGCGGGCCGTCGAGCCGCGCGGGGACCCGGTCGTCGGTGACCTGGTGGACGAGGCCGCGGAAGGCCAGATCGGCGGCGAGCGAGACCATCGTCTCAGCCTGCCACGGCGTGGCCGCCGCCCGGCACACCGGGCACACCGGGCACACCGGCCCGGTGCCCCGGCGCCGGGCTGCGGGCCGGACGAGCCGGGGCGGCCAGGGCGGTGGGCCAAGATACGGGCCATGATCGAGACCGAACGCCACGGCGACGTCCGGGTCCTGCACTGGCGCGACGGCGAGAACCGCGTGAACCTGCGATCGCTCGAGTGCTGGCACAGCGCCCTCGACGAGCTCGCCGCCGTCGAGGGACCTCTTGCCCTGGTGGTGACCGGGGAGGGCAGGTTCTTCTCCAACGGGCTCGACCTCGACCGCTTCGGGGAGCACCCGGACGAGGTCGGTCCCGTCGTCGACGGCCTGCACCGGCTCATCGGCCGGCTGCTGGTCTTCCCCGCCTACACCGTCGCCGCGCTCAACGGCCACACCTTCGCCGCGGGGGCGATGATCAGTGCCACCTTCGACCGCCGGCTGATGCGGAGCGAACGGGGCTACTGGTGCCTGCCCGAGGTCGACATCGGCCTCGCCCTGAGCCCGGGGATGACGGCGGCGGTCCGGGCACGGCTCCCGGCCACGGCGGCCGCCGAGGCCATGCTCACCGGCCGTCGCTACGGCGCCGACGACGCACTCGCCGCCGGCATCGTGGACGAGGTGGTCGCGCCGGACGAGCTGCTCGACCGGGCCGTCGAGATCGCGGGAGCGACGGCGGGCAAGGACCGCAAGGTCCTGGCCATCCACAAGCGCCAGCTGTTCGCCGACGCGGCCCGCGCGTGCGGCTGGACCGTCTGACCGTCCGACCGCCTGGCGACCGACCGGCCGTCTGACCGTCTGACCGCCCGGCGACCGACCCGGGCCCGGGGGACTACCCCTCGGACCGGGGCCCGTCCTCGGGACTGACGGCGGGTGCCAGCCGCGCGGGGACCGGGACATGCAGGAAGTCATGGGCGGCGACCACGTCGTCGAACTCGGCGCGGGCCTCGTCGAGCAGCACCGTCTCGTCCGGATAGCGCTGGGAGAAGTGGGAGATCACCAGGCGTCGCGCGCCGGCCTCCGCCGCGATCCTTCCGGCCTCCGCCGCCGTCAGGTGACGGTACCGGCGGGCCAGGGCGGCCTCCGCGGATGCGAACGTCGCCTCGCAGACCAAGAGGTCGGCCCCCTGGGCCAGCTCGAAGGCGGCGTCGCAGAGCCCGGTGTCCATGACGAAGGCCACGACCTGTCCACGGCGCGCCACGCTCACGTCCTCCAGGGCGACGCGGCGTCCGGCGACGTGCACGGTGCCGGTGCGCTGGAGCTCGCCGACCGCCGGTCCGACGACGCCGGCGGCGGCCAGGCGCTCGGGGAGCATGGTGCGGCCTCCCGGCTCCTCGAGGCGCCATCCGAGGGTGTCCGGTTCGTGGTCGAGACGTTTCGCCAGCAGTGCGAAGGGCGGCCCGGGATCCACGACGCCGGCCTCGTCCACGGGCCGTTGGCGGACGTCGACCTGCTCGTCGAAGACGGCCGCGTGCAGCAGCCTGTCGACATAGACCTGGCCGCTCGACGGGTACATCACCTCGACCGGGTGGCTCACGCGGTCGAGCGACAGGCGCTGGACGACGCCGGGAAGACCCAGGCAGTGGTCGCCGTGGAAGTGGGTGATGCAGATGCGGCCGAAGGTCCACGGCGACACCCCGGCGACCAGGAGCTGGCGCTGGGTGCCCTCGCCGGGATCGAACAGGATCCCGTCGCCGTCCCAGCGCAGGAGATAGCCGTTGTGGTTGCGGTACCGGGTGGGGGTCTGACTCGCCGTGCCGAGGACGATCAGCTCTCGCATGAACCCGATTCTCGCGGTCGGGCGACCCTTCGACGAGGACCGAGGGGACCGCCCCCTGCTGTCCCTACTCGGTCACCTGCGTGATGACCTTCTCCGGGGTCTTCGGCGTGCACGTCACCGGCGCCTGAACGGGCGCCGTCACGTCGAAGGTGATCGTGCCCACCGTGAACTTGATGGCCGTCTTGGCCGGTCCGAGGTCGCTGTAGCCGGCGCTCAACGCCGCCGTGGTGAGCGTGGCGAGCGACTTGAAGGTCTGGGAACCGGCATACACGACGTAGAGGCCGCTCGAGTCGTGCCCGGCGGCCCACCCTGCCGGGACGCCCGCCGCCGCTGCCGAGCCGGCGACGTACGGCGCGCTCGTGCTGTTCGGGTCGTTCACGTAGAACCTGATGTCGTCGATCGTCGCCGTGACACCGAAGGTGTTGCGGAGCTTGAACACGACGCCGGTCAGCGAGATCACCTTCGTCGTCTTGTCGATGGTCGCCTTCGCCGTCACGGTCGCGTTCACCGCGGGCTTGACGCCGTCGATCGCCGAGCAGGAGTAACCCTGCGTGGTCGTTGCTCCCGCAGGTGCCACACCGACCACGCCCGACATGGCCAGCACTCCCCCCACGACCAGCGCGCCGGCAAGCATCTTCATCCGCATGGACAGTTCCTCCTTCGTGGGCCGTGCACCGACGCGGTGTCCCCCACGAGCCGCGTGCGCGCACCCTACGGCAGATGATTGTTCATGGCAACGGATCGCCACTCGATGTTCCCGCCGGCGGGGAAAGCCCCTCTGGACTGGGGGTTCCTCCGGTTCGGCCGTCGGCCGCGCCCGTCTGCCGGCTCAGAGCCGGGCGAGCACGCTCTCGCAGGAGCTCACGTCGACACCCGCCTTGGGCTCGACCTCCAGCGAGATCACGACACCCTCGTCGAGGACGGCCGCATAGCGCTTCGAGCGCACGCCGAGGCCCGCGCCGCTGGCATCCCACTCCAGGCCCATGGCGCGCGTGAACTCGGCGTTCCCGTCGGCGAGCATCACGATGGCGTCGCCCACACCCTGCGCGTCCGCCCACGCCTGCATCACCCACGGGTCGTTCACCGAGACGCAGGCGATGGTGCCCACACCACGTGCCCGCAGCTCGCCCGCATGTGCGACGTAGCCGGGGAGGTGGATCTTCGAGCACCCGGGTGTGAACGCGCCGGGCACGGCGAAGAGCACCACTCGGCCTGCGCCCAGGACGTCACCCGTCCGGACCGACACGGGGCCCTCGGGGCCCATCGTCTTGACCTCCACGTCGGGGACCCTGTCGCCCACTGCGATCGCCATGGCGGTGACCCTAGCCGAGGGCCCGCGTCACCACGGTGTGGGCCAGTCCGGTCTCCGGCTCGACGAAATGGAGCTCGGAGATCTCGAACCCGCAGCGGCGGTAGAAGCCGAGCGCGCTGTCCCGGGCGTTGGCCCACACGAACGTGGCGCCCTGGGCTCGGGCCCGCGCCAGCGCGTGCTCGAGGACGGCCCTCCCGATCCCCTCGCCCTGGCGTGCGGGGAGCACGGCCATGGATCGCAGCCGCAGGGCCCCCGCCGACGCGGGGTCGAGCGGGCAGGGCTCGGCGAAGAAGGTGGAGGTGGCGATCACCGTGCCGACGTCGTCCACCGCGCCCATGTGCCATGTGGCCGGGTCGTCGTCGGTCGGGTAGTGCACCGTGGCCGCCGGGTCCGCGGCCCGCAGCACCGACCGCCGCAACCCGTACACCTCGCGGACCTGGAGGAGGCGGACCGTCACGCCCACGGGCGAAGTGCACCAACCGACGACTGGATCGCCGTGCCCATGGCGTCGTGGAGCTCGTCGTGACAGACCACGTTCGCCGCCCGGTCGGGGAGCCGTACCCGCACGACGCGAGCCGATCGCCCGTCACGTGCGCCGAGCGCGGTGCACAACGCGTCGGTGTCGGTCACGTCGGCCACCTCCACACCCAGTCCGGCCGCCACCTCCGCGACGTCGACGCGCTGGGGGGTCCCGAAGAGCCCTTCGAACTCGTCGGGACAGAGCGCACCCGCCTGCGGGAGGAACGAGAAGATCCCACCACCGCCGTTGTCGGCCACCACGACGGTGCAGTCGGCGTCGGCGTCGGCCGGACGCACCCAGGCGGTCAGGTCGTGGAGGAACGCCAGGTCGCCGACCAGCGCGGTCACCGGCGCGCCCCCGGCGGCCGCAGCGCCCAGCGCGGTGGAGACGACGCCGTCGATCCCGTTGGCGCCGCGGTTGGCGACGACCCGGCGGCCCCCGGTCGGCGGGGCGACGAACCACTCCACGTCGCGCACGGGCATGGAGGACGACAGGACGAGCAGCCCGTCCGCCGGCACGGAGGCGGCCACCGCCCTGGCCAGCATGGGCTCGCTCAGCGCCCGATGGCGGGCGCACCAGGCCTCTACCGCGCCCCAGGCCGCGGCCTCCGCGGCCGCCCACGTTCCGCGCCAGGCGGGATCCAGCCCCGTCCCGGCCTGGTGCACAGCCTCGGTCACGGCACGTGACCATGCGGCGGGGTCGGCCCGCACGAGCACGCCGGCGCCGCGGCCGGGGTCGGGCCACCGCCACCACGGGTCGACGACGACCTGCTCGACGTCGGGGCCCAGGGCCGCGCACCACTCCCCCACGGCACGTGACGCCCACGGGGAACCGAATCGCACGACGACCTCGGGGGCCAGCGGGCCCGACGCCGCGCCCGATCGCACCATCGCGTCCAGCGCGCCCACCACGCCGGCGCGCCGGGCCCGGCACCCAGACAGCGGGTCGGCGGCGAACGGCCATCCGAGCGCATCGGCGAGCGCCCAGAGCGCGGCCGGGTCGCCGGCGCCGGACCCCGCCAGCAGCAGCCCACGCCGGCCCGCCAGCGCACCGGCCCAGCGGGCGGCGTCGTCACCCGCGCCAGGCGCGGCCACATCCACCCGGTGCCACGGGGCGCCGTCGGGCCGGGCCGCCGGTGCGTCGCGCACGGTGCCGAGCAGGGGCTCGCGCAAGGGGAGGTTCACGTGCACCGGGCCCGGGCCGAAGGGTCCGCCCGTCGCCTCGGCGACGATGCGCGACGCCTCGGCGCGCCACGACCCCCGGGATGCCCAGTCCGCCACGCCGAGGTCGACGGCGAAGCGCGGGGAGGAACCGTAGAGCCCACGCTGCTCGATCGTCTGCGGGGCACCCACGCCGTGGAGCTCCGGCGGGCGGTCCGCGGTGCACACGACGAGGGGGACGCGCCCCTGGTCCGCCTCCACCACGGCCGCGTGCACCTCCGCCGAGGCGGTACCGCTCGTCGTGCACACGACCACCGGCCGCCCGCCGGCCACCGCGGCACCCAGCGCGAAGAACGCCGCGCTGCGTTCGTCGAGGCGGACGTCGATGTCGACGGCCTCGTGCCGGGCAAGCGCCAGGACCAGCGGCGTCGAGCGCGACCCGGGCGAGACCACCGCCCGGCGGACCCCGGCGCGGGCCCATTCGTCCACCAAGACGGCACAGCGCGTCGCCTGGACGTCCTCGGGCGAAGGCCCGGTGCGGGCTGGAGGCGTCACTACGCTCACCCTCCGTGCCTCCCGCCTCTCGCGCCGACGGCGACGCCGTGTTGGCGCACCGGACCACGGGCCGCGGCCCGCGGCTGGTCCTCGTGCACGGCTTCACCCAGAACGCCCGCGCCTGGGGCCCGTTCGCCGACCTGCTGGCCGCGCACCACCAGGTCGTGGCCGTCGACCTCCCCGGCCACGGCGGCTCCGACGGTGTCGTCGCGTCGCTGCCCGAGGCGGCCGACCTCGTCGCGGCGGTGGGCGCGGCGGGGGGCGGGCGGGACGACAGGATCGGCCACGAGGTGCGCGCCGACTACCTCGGCTACTCGCTCGGGGGCCGGGTCGCGCTGCACCTGGCCCTGTCCCGGCCCGCGTCGGTCCGCCGGCTGGTCGTCGTCGGTGCCACGGCAGGGATCGAGGACCCCGACGAGCGGGCCCGCCGACGACGGGACGACGACGCCACGGCCGATCGGCTCGAGCGGGCCGCACGGGACATTGGCTGCGACGCCGCGCTCGACGCCTTCCTCCACCGATGGCTCTCGCAGCCGCTGTTCGCAACGCTGACGCCGGTGCAGGCCGAGCTCGACGCTCGCCTGGGAAACACCGTGGCGGGCCTCGCCTCCTCGTTGCGGACGTGCGGGACGGGCACCCAGGCACCGCTGTGGGACCGGCTGCGCGACCTGGCCATGCCGGTGCTGGTCGTGGCGGGGGCGCTCGACGAGCGCTATGCCCCCATCGCCCGGCGCATGGCGCAGGCGATCGGGGCCAACGCACAGGTCGCATTGGTCCCCGGTGCGGGCCACGCGTGCCATCTCGAACGGCCGGCGTACACGGCGCGCCTCGTCGAGTCCTTCCTCGGCGACCCCCACCTCGGCGACCCCTAGCGCTCGGCCTCCCCCGTCGTCCGCGCCGCGCCGGGCCCGGGGACCGCCGGACGGCGCCTCCGCGCTCACACCACGATCCCCACGGCCAGCAGCACGCCTGCCGCGATCTGGAGCCGGCCCGTCGCACCGAGCGCCGGCAACAATGCGCCGCCCTCGGCACCGGTGAGGACCAGACGGATCGGTGCCACCGCCAGCGGGGCGCCGAGCAGGACGAGCGCCGCCCATGGCCGCCACCACGCCACGGCGACGCCCGCGCCGAGGGCGCCGGCGACGGCCGCCACGTACAGCCACGGCGCGCGCCGAGCGCCCAGCCGGACGGCGAGGGTGCGCTTGCCGGCCCGTGCGTCCCCGGCGCGGTCACGCAGGTTGTTGGCCTCGAGCAGCGCCACCGCCAACAGGCCCACCGCGGCGGCCGCCGGCCAGGCCGCGGCCGGGACCGTCCCGACGACGACATAGGTCGTGCCCACGGTGGCCACGAAGCCGAAGAAGACGAGGACGAAGAGCTCTCCGAGACCGAGATAGCCGTATGGACGCGGGCCACCCGTGTACAGCCACCCGGCGGCGATGCACGCCGCGCCGACGGGCACCAGCCACCAGGTCGTGGCCGCGGCCAACCCGAGCCCCGCCGACCCGGCGACCGCGAAGGCGCCCAGCGCGGCGCGGCGCACCGCAGCGGGCGAGGCCAGGCCGGAGGCGACGAGACGGGTGGGTCCGACCCGTGCCGTGTCGGTGCCCCGCACGCCGTCGGCGTAGTCGTTGGCGTAGTTCGTGCCCACCTGCAGCGCCATCGCCACCACCAGGGCGCCCAGCGCGCACCACCACGACATGCTGCGGCCCGACCCCGCGGCACCGAGGTTCCCGTGGGACAGGGCCCACGCCAGCGCGGTGCCCACCAGCACCGGGACCACTGCCGCCGCGAGCGTCCGGGGCCGGGCGCCGGCCACCCAGCGGCCGACCCGGCCGGGCGGCCCGGGCGCGCGTGCCGGCGGGACACCGGCCCCCCGACACGGTGCCTCCCCGTCGTTCACGGCCGGCGCGGGAAGCGCGAGAAGTCGGGTGGGCGCTTCTCGACATATGCGTTGCGCCCCTCCTGACCCTCCTCGCTCATGTAGAAGAGCATCGTGGCGTCGCCCGCGAGCTGCTGGACCCCGGCCAGGCCGTCGTCGGCGGCGTGGAAGCCGGCCTTGCACATGCGCAACGCGATCGGCGACAGGCGCAGCATGCGCCGGCACCAGGCGACGGTCTCGGCCTCGAGATCGGCCAGCGGTACGACCTGGTTCACCAGCCCCCACTCGAGCGCCTCCTGCGCGCCGTACTGCCGGCAGAGGAACCAGATCTCCTTGGCGCGCTTCAGGCCGATGGTGCGCGCCATGAGCCCCGCACCGAAGCCGGCGTCGAAGCTCCCGACCACCGGGCCCGTCTGGCCGAAGCGCGCGTTGTCGGCGGCGATGGTGAGGTCGCACACCAGGTGCAGCACGTGGCCTCCGCCGATGGCGTAACCGGCCACCTGCGCGACGACGGGCTTGGGCAGGCGGCGGATCTGGACCTGGAGGTCGAGGACGTTGAGCCGCCCGATGCCACGCCCGGCGAGGTCGTCATCGCCGATGTAGCCGTCATCGCCCCGCACTCGCTGGTCCCCGCCGGAGCAGAAGGCGTCGTCGCCCTCGCCGGTGAGCACTACCACGCCGACCTCGGGGTCGTCACGCGCCGTGTCGAACGCATCGCGCAGCTCGAAGAGCGTTTGGGGGCGGAAGGCGTTTCGCACCTCGGGACGGCAGATGGTGATCCTGGCGATCCCCTCCGCGATCTCGTAGCGCACGTCGCCGTAGTCGCCAGCCGTCTTCCACGTCGGCGGGTCCAGGCGGCGCAGGTCCTCGAGCGGATCCGGGGCGGGGCGGATCACCGGGCACCGACCATGCCGGCCCCGACCATGCCGGCCCTGACCATGCCGGCCCTGACCATGGCTACCCCGACCATGGCGACCCCGACCATGGCGACCCCGACCATGTGACCAAATACTCGATTCTTTGAGTGATTGCTCATAACGTCGCCTACGCTACCGGTCGATGCCCACCCTCGTCGCCCTGGACCTGCCGGCCGGCGACGGCTTCGTGCGGGCCCTGCGCGCCGTGTGGGACGCCGGGGACGCCGCCTTCCCCCTCGACCCCCGCCTCCCCCGGCCGGTCTCCGAGGCCCTGGTCGCCACGATGGCCCCCGGTGCGGTGATCGGCCCCGACGGCGAGCCCCGTCGGCTGCCCGGGGGGCAGCCGACGGCCGAGGGCGACGCGTTGGTCCTGTCCACGAGCGGCAGCACGGGGCCGCCCAAGGGGGTGGTCCTCACCCACGAGGCGCTGTCCGCCGCGGCCGATGCGACGTCGGCGTCCCTCGAGGTCGACCCTCGGCGCGACTGCTGGTTGGCGTGCCTGCCCCTGGCGCACGTCGGCGGCCTCGGCGTGGTGACCAGGGCGCTGCTGACCGGCACGCGCCTGGTCGTCCACGACCGTTTCGACGCAGCCGCCGTCGAGGCGAGCACTCGCGACGGGGTCACCCTGGTGTCGCTGGTGCCCACGGCCCTCGGCCGCCTGGACGCGTCGAGGTTCCGCAGGGTGCTCGTGGGCGGGGCGCGTCCGCACCGGCCGCTGCCACCCAACGCGGTGACGACGTACGGCATGACCGAGACGGCCGGCGGGGTCATCTACGACGGCGTCCCCCTGCCCGGGGTGGCCGTTCGGCTCGGGGACGGGGCCGTCGGCGAGCCCGGCGAGGTCCTGGTGCGCACGCCCACGGTGATGCGCTGCTACCGCGACGGGCGCGTGCCGCGCCTGGTCGACGGCTGGCTCGCCACGGGCGACGCCGGCCGTTTCGACGAGCAGGGCCGCCTGGTCGTCCAGGGCCGGCTCGACGAGGTCATCGTCACGGGCGGCGAGAAGGTCTGGCCGCACGCCGTCGAACGGACACTGGCCGAGCACCCCGAGGTCGCCGAGGCGCTCGTCGTGGGGCGCCCCGATCCCGAGTGGGGCGAGGCGGTGATCGCCGTCGTGGTGCCGCGCGACCCCTCCGCGCCGCCGTCACTGGCCGAACTGCGCGCCCACGTGCGCGCCTCGTGCCCGCCCTGGGCCGCCCCGCGCGCGCTCGAGCTGGTCGACGCGCTGGTCCGCGCCCCTTCGGGCAAGGTCCGGCGACGGGCCCACTGACCGCGCGCCCGGACGCGGCGGAGGGCCGCTGGCGCGCTCAGACGCCCCCGGAAGGCATGGCCAGTGCCCCGCCGTCGACGACCAGCACCTCGCCGGTGATCCACGAGGCGGCGTCCGACGCGAGGAACAGCGCGGCCCGAGCGACGTCGTCGGGCTCGCCGAGGCGCCGAAGCGGCAGACGCCCGGCAACGGCGTCGCCGTGGCGCTCCCACAAGGACCGGGACAGCTCCGTGCGCACGAGGCCCGGTGCCAGCGCGTTGACCCGGACGGCGGGACCGAGCTCGTAGGCCAGCTGGCGGGTGAGGTGGACGACGGCCGCCTTCGTCACGTTGTACCAGCCGATCCCCGGTTCCACCCCCAGGCCCCCGATGGAGGCCACGTTGACGACCGAGCCGCCGCGCTCGGCCATGGCCGCCGCCCACGCCGCCTGCGTCCAGGTGAGCACGGCGTCGAGGTTCACCTGCACGGTCTTCTCCGCACGTGCCCGGTCGATCTCCACCAGGGGGCCGTAATAGGGGTTCGTGGCCGCGTTGTTGACGAGGATGTCCAGTCCGCCGAAGCGCTCGATGGTCGATGCCACGCACGTCTCCGCCGCACCCTCGTGCCCCACGTTGGCGGCCGTCCACGCGACCTCCCCGCCCGCGCCGGCGAGCTCCGAGGCCGCCTGGTCGAGGCCGGCCTCCTTGCGGGAGGTCAGCATCACCGAAGCGCCCGACTCGGCCATTCGTCGGGCAATGGCCAGGCCGATGCCGCGCGAGCTGCCGGTGACGAGGGCCACTTTTCCGTCCAGTCTGGTCTCCACGGCGGGTCACCCTAGGCCGAGGCCGACTCGACGGTGCGAACGGGGGCCCCGGCAGGGCGCCGTAGCATCCTCGGTCGTGAACGCCTTGGCCCGCGAAGCCAGTCCCTACCTTCGTCAGCACGCGCAGAACCCGGTCGACTGGCTGCCGTGGGGCGACGACGCCTTCGCCCGCGCCCGGGAGATGGACCGCCCGGTGTTCCTCTCGGTGGGCTACGCGTCGTGCCACTGGTGCCACGTCATGGCGCACGAGTCCTTCGAGGACGAGGCGACGGCGGCCGCGCTGAACGCGCGGTTCGTGTCCGTGAAGGTCGACCGCGAGGAGCGGCCCGACGTCGACGCCGTCTACATGGACGCGATCCAGGCGCTGGGCGCGCACGGCGGCTGGCCCATGTCCGTCTTCCTCACGCCCGACGCTCGACCGTTCTACGGCGGCACCTACTACCCACCGCGCGACCGCGCCGGCCTGCCGTCGTTCCGTCGCGTCCTCGACGCGGTGGACGACGCCTGGCGCAATCGGCGCGCCGAGGTCGAACAGCAGGCCGACGCGCTGGCCCAGGCCATCGACCGCCGCAGCACCGTGCCGGACTCGCTGGTGGGCCCGCCCGTCGGCGGCGACCCTCGGGCCCGGGCCGGCAGCCTGCTGGCGGCGGCGGACGCCGAGCTGCGGGCCCGCTTCGACGCGGCGTGGGGCGGCTTCGGCCCCGCACCGAAGTTCCCCCAGCCCGCGCTCGTCGAGCTGTGCCTGCGCCGGCACCGGCTCACCGGCGACGACCACGCCCTGGCCATGGCCACCACCACGCTCGGCGCCATGGCCGCCGGCGGGATCTACGACCACGTCGGCGGTGGGTTCGCCCGCTACGCCACCGACCACACCTGGACCGTCCCCCATTTCGAGAAGATGCTCTACGACCAGGCGGGCCTGGTGCGCGCCTACCTGCACGCGTGGCAGGTCACAGGCGACCCCCGCTGGCGCCAGGTGGTCGACGAGACCGTGGGCTACGTCCTGCGCGACCTGACCACGCCGGAGGGCGGCCTGCATGCCGCCGAGGACGCCGATTCCGAAGGCGAGGAGGGGCGCTACTACGTGTGGAGCCCCGACGAGCTGCGCTCCGTGCTCGGGTCGGAGCACGTGGCCGTGGCCGAGGACTGGTACCAGGTCACCCCCGAGGGCAACTTCGAGGGACGCTCCATCCTGCGCCGGCCGCCCGGTGCACCCCTGCAGCGGCCTCCCGAGGTCGAGGCCGCGCGTGCCGCGCTGGCGGCCGCCCGGGCCACGCGGGTGCGGCCCGGGCGCGACGACAAGGTCCTCACCGAGTGGAACGCCATGTTCTGCTCGTCGTTGGCCGAGGCCGCCGCGGTGACCGGCGACCGCCGATGGGCCGACGCGGCCGTCGGCATCGGCGAGTTCCTGTTCGCCGAGCTCCGACGTCCCGACGGACGCTGGCTGCGCTCGTGGGTGCGGGGCGAGGCCCGGCACCTCGCCTACGCGGGCGACTACGCATGGGTGGTCGACTGCTGCCTGCGACTCGGCGAGCTCACCGGGCAACGGCGATGGCTCGAGCGCGCCCGGGAGACGGCGTCGTCGATGCTCGGGCTCTTCGGTGACGAGCCGGGCCCGCTGCACACCACCGGGACCGACGCCGAGCACCTCGTGGTCCGGCCGGTCGAGGTGTTCGACGGTGCCGTGCCCTCGCCGAGCTCGGTGGCCGTGGCCGCGCTGTGTCGGCTCGGCGCGCTCAGCGGCGACGAGGCGCTCACCAGCGCGGGGTCGGACCTCCTCGACGCCCTGGTCGGCGCGGCGGCCCGCCACCCTCTGGCCCTGGCCAACACCGTGCTGAGCGCCATGAGCGCGCCCGGTGCGCTCACCGAGGTCGTGATCCCCGGCGAGCGGCCCGACCTGCTCGCCGCGCTCCGGCGGAGGTTCGAGCCCGACACCGTGCTGGCCTGGGGCGAGCGGACCGAGTCCCCGCTGTGGTCGGACCGGCCCGAAGGTGCGGCCTACGTCTGCCGCCGCTATACCTGCAGGATGCCGGCCACGACCGCCGACGCCCTCGAGCAGGAGCTCGACGCCGAGCTCGACGCGGACCGTCGCGCCGCCGGCGCGCTGTGAAGCGGGCATCGTGGACGCGGGGATCGTGGACGCGGGGATCGTGGACGTGGGCATGGTGACGGCGGGAAGGGCGACGGCGGGAAGGGCGACGACGGGATGGGCGACGGCGGCGACATTCGGCACGGCGGCAGGGTGAGCGGCTCGGCCCCGTCGGTCGCCCCGGCGCCGAGCCGGCGCCGGCGCGGCGTCAGGCGACGGTCGCGTCGGCTGCCGCCGGTCCCGGCCGGCTTTCGGCGCTGCATGGTGCTCGCCTGCTCGCCCGACGACACCGTGGCCGTCGACCTCGCCAACGGCGCCATCGCCCGGCTGCGGGTCCCGTGGCCCGAAGGACGCGAGGCCGATTTCGCCCCGTTCGAGGTGGTCGACGCCACCATGGCGCCGGACCCCGAACGCGACGACCTGGCCCAACCCGAGGCCGTGACCGTGGCGGGCGTCCCCGAGCGGGTGGGCGAGCTCACCGGACGGCGAGCACGGCGGGTGCTGCGACACCTCGTGGCGCCCACCGAGCAACACCTGCTCGGCTTCCCCGGGACCTCGGCCCCCTACTGGGAGTTCCGCGGCATGCGGCCGTCGGTCGCACTGGTCGTCCCCGCCCGCGGGCCCCTGCTGTTCCGGCGGCGTGAGGACGACTCGGTGTGGGCCCGCTTCGGGTGGCCGCGCAGCGACAACTGGCTCCCGGTGGAAGACCGGCGGGCGATGGCCGCGCTGTGGGCGGCGCGCCGGGACCGGCTGTCGGGCAAGGACCTGGCCAACGCGCTCGGGTACCGGCCGCACTTCCTGGTGGTGGCCCTGAGCAAGCCCACCGGGGGCCACTGCTACAAGACCGTCGTCGCCCTCCTGCCCCGCCCCTGACCGGGGCTCGGCCTCAGCGGCCGGCCTTGCCCGAGGCCAGCGAGCCCGAGGCCAGGTCCTCGGCCATGGCCCACCCGAAGGCCACCAAGCGGTCGCCCTTGCGGAGGTTCAGGCCCTTGAAGAGGGCGGTCACGCCGGCCGCGGCGGCCGGGATCTTCGGGCCCGCGAGGTCGAGCGCCCCCGCCGTTGTCCCGTCGCCGGCCAGCACGAACGTGCGGTCGTCGATGCGGCCCTCGGCCCCGAAGCGCTTGGCCAGCCGCCGGCCCCAGGCACGCTCCTCACCCGATGCCTTGTGGTCGGGGCGGGGTACGACGTCGGCCAGGCCGGCGAAGGCCAGGAAGGCCTCGGGCGCGGACAGGCGGGTACCGACGAGGACGTCCTCGTCGGGAAAGGCGAGCAGGGCCCGTCGGTACTGGTCTGCGAGCATCAGGCGAAGCGCCTGCTCGGACTTGGCGGTGCGGTCCGTGGTGGCCGGGCCCACGAGCAGCGACGGGGTGCCGCCGATCCGCTCGAGGGTGCTGAAGGAGTAGCCCCGGAGCTTGGAGCCCTCGCGGGCGTGGGTGATGAGAACCCACTCCTCGACCTGCTTGGACAGATAGCCGATGTCGAATCCGGGCTCCCGGTCGACGCACAAGTCGGCCATCTCGGCCAGCTCGGCGTCGCTCAGTGCTGTGCAGTCCTTGGTCCCGACCTCAAACGGCATCGCGTCCGCTCCGTGCTCGTCCCGTGCTCTCCAAGCCCGGGCGTCGGGGGTGGGCGCTCGTCCGACTCCCCAGGCTGCCCGGCCTCATTCCCCTACCAGGATACGGGACGCGCGACCCCCCGTCCCAACCGCCGGGCACGGGGGCCGCCTCGGCCGCGCTGTGCAGCGCTCCAGCCCTGGTGCGTGAGCCCTCGCCGGCCGTTCCGGGACCGCGGCCGGCAGGTGGGCCGGCCTCAGCCGACGATGGCGTTGGCCCCCAGCAGCACCCGGAGCTCGCCCACCAGACCCCGGCGGCTGTCGACGTTGAACTCGCCGGGCAGGCGCAGCGTCGTCTCCCCGACGTGGAGGTGCACCGGCTGGTCCCCCGGGTGCTCGCGCAGGACTTCCTTGAGCCGCTCGACCACGGCGTCGGTGAGCGCACCGGGCGGGAGCTTGAGCGACAACGGCCCCTGGCCGTCGACGGCCAGCTCGGGGCGCGAGACCTCCATGCACACCAGTTTCACCTGCTCGTCACGGGTGTCGACCCGGCCCCGGAGCACCACGATGGCGTCGTCGGCCAGCAGCGCCCCGACCTCGGCCATCGTCTTGGGGAAGACGAACACCTCGATGGACGCCCGCAGGTCCTCGAGCACGAAGGTGGCCATGAGCTCCCCCCGCTTGGTGTAGCGCCGGGTGAGGCCGGTCACCACCCCGCCGACGGTCCGGACCTGGCCCTCGCGGCCCGACCCCCCCGCGCCGGCAGGGTCGTCGAGCTCCTTGAGGTCAGCCACCGACGTGTCCGTGAGCCTGGCCAAGGACCCCTCGAGGCCGGCCAGGGGGTGGTCGCTGATGTAGAGGCCGAGCATCTCCTTCTCGAAGGCCAGGCGGTGCGACTTGGCGAACTCGGCGTCGGGGACTGGAACGCGGGCCTCGGCGAAGCCCGCCGGGGCACCGGGGGCGCCGGGCTCCTCCAAGGCGGCGAACAGCGTCGAGATCCCCGCCTGCTCCTCGCGCCGGCGGGTGAGCGTGCGCTCGACGATCTCCTCGGCGACCAGGCACAGCCCCTGGCGGGGATGGCCGAGCGAGTCGAACGCGCCCGCCTTGACGAGGGAGTCAACCGACCGCTTGTTGAGCACCATCGGGTCGACGCGGCGGCAGAAGTCGTAGAAGTCGGCGAACGGGCCGTCGGCGCCCCGTTCCTCAACGATGCGCTCGACCAGGCTCTCGCCCACGTTGCGCACCGCCGCCAGGCCGAAGACGATGCGCCGGCGACCGTCCTCGCCCACCAGGGGGGTGAACTCCGCCGCCGAGCGGTTGACGTCGGGGACGAGCACCTCGATGCCCAACGCCCGGCACTCGCCGAGGTAGATGGCGGTCTTGTCCTTGTCGTCCTTCACCGACGTGAGCAGCGCCGCGAAGTACTCCACGGGATAGTGCGCCTTGAGCCACGCCGTCTGGTAGGCGACGAGGCCGTATCCATAGGAGTGGGACTTGTTGAAGGCGTAGTCGGCGAAGGGCTCGATGATGTCGAACAACTTTTCGCCCAGCTCCGCCCCGTAGCCCGTCTTTACACAGCCGGCGATGAATTTCTCCCGTTCCTTCGCCATGTCCTCACGGATCTTCTTCCCCGCCGCCTTGCGCAGGTTGTCGGCCTCTTCGAGGGTGTAACCGGCAATCTTCT
>DASPTT010000092.1:0-52372 GCA_035623275.1 Acidimicrobiales bacterium | reverse complement strand
CGTTGAGCAGGAGCGAGACGACGAAGTCGGCGACGACGGCAGCGGACAGCCCGTCGTCGGTGACGACGCGCCGGTGCGCGATCTGTCCGATCAGCGCGGCGACCGAGAAGGCGACCACGCGGGGCGGCGCGTCGATGATCTGGCCGCGCCGCTGGGCCTCGGCCACGATGGCCTCGATGTCGCTGATGAAGCCCTCGTAGATGCCGAAGAGGTGCTTCTCGAAGCGGTCCCCGAGCGCGTACGAGTCACGGAACAGCAGCTTCACCACGGCGCGGTCCGCCTCGAAGAACTCGAAGGTGGCGCGCACCGCGGCACGGAACGGCGCGTCGGGCGACCCCTGCGCCGGCGTCGTGGTCAGCGCCTCCGTCACGTGGGCCCGCAGTGCCTGGCCCTCGGCCTCCATCAGGGCGTGGAAGAGGGCGTCCTTGGAGTCGAAGTACCAGTAGATGGACCCGTACGAGAGCTTCGCCGCCTTGGCGATGTCGGCGATGGTGGTGGCGTGGTAGCCCTTGCGGGCGAAGACCTTCTTGGCGGCGGCGAGGATGTCGCTGCGCCTGCCCTCCTTCTCCTCGTCGCTGATGGCGCGGCGGACCGCTCGTCCTGCTCGAGCGGGCTTGGCGGCCGCAGGGGGGGCTTCCGGGTCGGTGCGGGCGGCCATCGGCCGCAGCGTAGCAAGGACTCCGATTGACGTATCAGTCAACGAGTCGACGGACGCCGTCGGATCAGGGGCGCGAGCCGATCTCGCTGTGGGCGCACCGGCGCAGCTGCCAGTGCTCCGCCACCTCCCAGCGCCGGCCAGTTCGGCGCTCGAGCACGATCTCGGCGTCGGCGAGCTCGCTGTTCGTGCACGTGACCGTGTCCCCGTCGGGGTCCGCGTACTGCACCGCCACGGAGTGGGTGTCGGGCAGCGTGGCCTGCATCCGCAAGCGCCACCGCCCCAGGGTGCCGGCCAGGCGCCAGGTCGGGAGTCCCAGCTCGGCGCGCCACAGGGGAGCGGCCAACAGCGGGTCCCGGGGCCAGTCGGTCCCGCCCAGGCGGAGTTGGAGGAAGGTCAGCGGCGGCATGCGGTTGAGGCCGGGGGAGCGGCCGACCGCGCTCACCACCTCGAGGACGTCGCCACGGCCGAGCTCGGCGTGCAGCCACCCCCAGCGCTCGGCGTTCCCATGGCCGTAGATGTGCGCGACGTCGCCTCGGGCGTCCTCCGTCAGCTCCAGGAACGTCCCGTCGACGGTGATCGAGCCGGCGCACGGCGCGCTCGGCACGGGGACGACCTGCGCGGCGGGGAGCGCCTCGCGCTCCCACGCCCAGGCGGGGAAGGTGAAGAGCCCCGGCGTACCCGGGTCGTCCAGGCGCAGGTCCCACGCGACCGACCCGACGTGCCCGGTGAGGCGCGGCGGGTCGAACACGACCCCGCCGGCGGCAGGGATCTGCCCCGCCGGGCGTGCCGCGGGGACGGGCTCGGGGCCGTAGCGGGCCACCACCGGCGCCCCCTTGGCGGGGAAGGCGGTGACGATGCCGTGGACGAAGGCGCCGCCCTGCACGGGCGAGACCAGCTCCTGGTGCAGCCAGAAGCCGGTGTGCGACGTCGGGTCGGACACGGTGGCGTACCAGACCTCGAGTCGGCCCGGCTGTCCTCGCCAGCGGGGCGCCAGCGTGTCGCCGGAACGCCCGCCCTCCCGGTGCAGGGCCGTCTCGTCTCCGGGGAATTGGCTGCGGGCTGCGCGCGACACGGCCCTCCCTCCGCATGCGCAGTCGTGGCGCCCGGCGAGTCTACGGCCGCGTCGGCGACCTCGCCACGGGCGCCGTCGGCGGTCGTTCTCCCTGGTCAGGAGCGATTCCAGGAATCTGCTCAAGTCCGGGCCCGGATGTGCCGATGTCGCGGTGGGCGCACCGGCCCTGTCCCACGGACGAACATCACGGCCGACAAGGAAGTCAGCACGCATGAGTACGGTCAACCTTCTGGTGGGCCGCCAGCCGATCTTCGATCGCGCTTCGCGGGTTCTGGGCTACGAGCTCCTGTTCGCTCCGGGTGCAGCCGACCACGACGTCGCCGAGCCCCAGGACCGCGACCTTGCCTGGGCGGAGCTGCTGTTCGGCTCGGTGGGCATCGGCCTCGAGCAGCTGGTCGGCACCAAGCTCGCCTACTGCGACGCCACCCCGGCCATGCTGCGCAGCGACGCCGCTTTCGTCCTCCCGCCCACGCAGACGGTCATCGAGGTCCCCGAGTCGTGCGCCCGCGACCCTGAGGCGCTGGCCGGGTGCCGACGCCTGGCCTACGAGGGCTTCTCGCTCGCGGTGGACCACTACACGGGCGCACGAGAGGCCGAGGGGCTCCTCGACGTGGCCGCGCTGGTCAAGGTGGATGCGGGACTTCCCGAGGGCCCGCTGCGCGAGATCGCCAAGCGCTGCTACAACCGCTGCCTCCGGCTGGGCGCGACCGGCATCCGCGACCAGGCGGAGCTCGAGCGGTGCCGAGCGCTGGGCATCCACCTCTACCAAGGGGACTTCCTGTCCGAGCCCCGGGTGGCGCATGGCCAGGTGCTGAGCACGACGCAGCTGGCCCGGCTCCGGCTGGCGGCCAAGGTGATGGACCCCGACTACCAGCTCAAGGAGCTCGAGTCGATCATCCGCCGCGACGCGGCGCTGAGCCACCAGCTGCTCAAGCTGGCCGGCCTTGAGGCCACCACGGGCATGGTGCGGACGGTCCGCTCCATCCAGGAGGCGCTCGTGCTCGTCGGATGGCGCCGGCTCAAGAGCTGGGTGGCGCTGCTCCTCGTCGCCGACCCCGGCTCGGCCTCGGAGGAGCAGATCGTCACGGCCATGGTCCGGGCGCGCATGACCGAGCTGCTGGCCGAGGCCATGGTCCCCGACCAGACCGACGTCGGGTTCACCGTCGGCCTGCTCTCGAGCCTCGAGATGCTCCTCGGCGTGCCGCTCGAGACCGCGCTGGCCGACCTGCCGCTGGCGTACGACGTGCGCGACAGCGTCCTGCACCGCAACGGCCCCGTCGGGGCGCTGCTGAGCGACGTGATCGAGTTCCAACGCGGCCACCCCGAACGGTCGACGCACAGCGGGGCGCGTCCGGGCATCCTCCAGTTCGCCCACCTGAAGGCCCTGGCCTGGGGTGTGGAGATCGCGGGCGGCATCGAGGCCGGCGCGGCCGCCTGAGGAGGGGCCGGGCAGCGTCCCGCCTGCCCGTCGGGGACCGACCTAGACGCCGCCGGAGGTGAAGTGCTCGGGGTCGACGGCGATGAACAGCCCCTCGGCGCGGGCAATCACCTCGCCGTCGCGCCGAGCCTCACCTTCCATGTGCAGCTTGCGGCCGTCGCGTGACGCGAGGCGGGCCCGGAACTCGAGCTCCACCCCGAGCGGCGTGGGCGCCAGGTACGAAACGGTCAGGCGGCCCGTGTACGCGGGCGTCCGGACGATGGAGAGGACGAAGCCGAGGACTTCGTCGAAGAGCGCCGCGACGACGCCGCCGTGTGCGCGTCCCGGCGCGCCTTCGAACGCCTCGCCGAGCACGGTCAGGAGCAGGGCCTCGTCCCCGTCGCGCACGATGTCGGCGGCGATCCCCATCGGGTTGGCCGGGCCGGTGACGATGCAGTCGGGGAAGTGCGTCCGGTTCCCGCCCTGCGGCGGCGCGTCGATGAAGAGGCTGCGTTTCATGGCGAGGGGGTTCCGGGTGCGCGGCGGCGAGGCCGTGACCTCGTCGAGCGCCGCCAGCGCGTTCGCCTCGATCCTGGCCAGGACGCCGTCGTCCACGTCGTGGGCGACGATGGCGTGCCCCAGCGAGCGCAGCCGGTCGGCCGCCGCCAGCCGTGCGGGGCTCGGCGGGCTCGGCGGGCTCGGCGGGCTCAGTTCCGCTTGATCTCGGACCACGCCAGACCCTTGTCGGCGTCGGGGTCGCGTGGCAAGCCGAGGATCCGCTCGGCCATCTGGTTGCGCAGCACCTCCGATGTGCCACCCTCGATGGTGTTGGCCCGGGCTCGCAGAAAGGTCGTGGACCGTGCTTCCGCCCGCTGGTCCCCGGGGAGCCACGCCACCGCCCCCATCCCGTTCACGTCCATGGCGACGGTGGAGCGACGCTGGTTGTACTCGGCGTTGAACACCTTGTTCACGCCGCCTTCGGGCCCCGGCTGCTCACCGCGGCGGCGGGCGGAGTTGGCGCGGAAGGCGGTGATCTCCTTCACCTCCGCCTCGATGTACAGCTGGGCGAGCCGCTGTCGCGTGCGCCGGTCGGTGCGGTCTGGCACGCCATCGAGGAAGCTGCGCCACGGGTCGCGGCGCGTCCCGCCGAGGAACGAGACCGGGTCGAGGGAGATGCCGGCCAAGGTCGTCCGCTCGTTCATCAGCGTCGTGCGCGCGCAGCGCCATCCGTCGCCCATGGCGCCGACCCGGTTCTCGTCGGGCACGCGCACGTCGGTGAAGAAGACCTCGTTGAATTCCGAGGAGCCGGTCATCTGCTTGAGGGGGCGGACCTCGACGCCCGGGCTGTGCATGTCGAGGATCAAGTAGGTCAACCCCTCGTGCTTGGGGACGTCGACGCCGGTGCGGGCGAGGAGCATCCCGTACTGGGCCATCTGGGCGAGCGTCGTCCACACCTTCTGCCCGTTGACCACCCATTCGTCCCCGTCGCGCACGGCGCGGGTGCCGAGGGACGCCAGGTCGGACCCCGAGCCTGGCTCGCTGAAGAGCTGGCACCAGATCTCCTCGCCGCTCAGGATCCTGCGCAGGTACCGCTCCTTCTGGGCCTCCGTGCCGTGCTCGATGATCGTGGGGCCCGCCAGCCCTACCCCGAGCAGGTTCACCGCCACCGTCGGCAGCCGGTACGTGACGAGCTCCGAGCGGATGACCTGCTGCATCCACGGCTCACCGGAGAGCCCGCCGTATTCCTTGGGCCACAGGGGGGCCGCGTAGGGGCTCCTGCCGATGGTGGCCATCCAGGTGAAGGGGTTGAACCCGCTCTCGCCCTTGATCCGCTCGACGGTGCCGTCGTCGCCGGCGTCGACCCCCTCCATCCACCCGGCCGGAAGGGCGGCGCGCAGCCAGTCGCGGAACTCCTCCCGGAAGGCCAGCTGCTCGGGCGTGTCCTCGATCTCCCAACGCATCGCCGTCTCCCTTAAACTGATCCGTCAGTCAGCAAGCAGGTCCCGACCAGTGTAGGAGAGGCGTTGCCATGCCGCCCACCGACGACGCCGCCCCCGCGATCTCCGATGACGACCAGGCCAAGTTCCGGGCGGCGGTCCCGGCGTCGATGCTGGCGACGCCCTTTCTGTCGAGCCTCGACCTCGTCTTCGAGCGCTACGAGCCGGACGAGGTCACACTGCGCCTGCCGTTCCGTCCCGAGCTGACCAACGACGGCACCTATTACCACGGCGGCGTCATCGCCTCGGTCATGGACACCGCCGGCGCAGCCGCGGCATGGTCCAACCACGATTTCGCCAGGGGTGCGCGGGCGTCGACCGTGTCCATGTCGCTGCAGTACGTCGGCGCGTGCAAGCGCAGCGACCTGGTGTGCCACGCACGCGCGGTGCGCCGCGGCAGGGAGCTCACGTTCGTGGAGATGTCGGCCACCGACGCCCAGGGCGCGGTGGTGGCGCACGGGATGCTCACGTACCGGATCGTCTGATGCGCATGGCGCTCAGCGCACGATCACATGGCGCTCAGCGCACGATGCGCATGGCGCTCAGCGCACGATGCGCATGGCCAGGCGCCCGATCGCGGATCGGTCCAGACCGAGAAGGGCTCTGCGCCGCGCCTCGACCTCGCCCATGAAGTCCCGGCCCCGCTCCAAGTGGAGCAGGACGTCTGCTTGCCCCTGGGGCCGCGGCAGCATCCACGAGTGACCACCGGGCACCCAGAGGACGCGTTGGCGTGACAGGTCACTGAACTCGTTGGCCGTGGCCAGGTTGACGATGCGGTCGAAGCAGCCCCACACCGGCAGGAGCGGGACATTGCGCTCGGCGAGTCGGCGGACCTCGTCGCGCATGTCGATCGCCATCAGCATCGTCCCCACGGGCAGGGTCCTGCCCATGGCCCTGATGTTGCGCCGGGCGTCGGGCCAGAGCCCCCGCAAGGTGGACGAGAGCCGCCGGCCGATGAGCAGGTCCGGTGTGTCGAGGATGGCCGCCACGAGCAGGTCCATCACCCCGGCGATGTCTGGGAGGAACGGGGCGAGGAGCGCGACGAGGACCCCGTGGCGGTCCTTCCACCCCGGGGTGGCGGCGCCGTCGCGATAGACGATGCCGAGCGTGCGGTCCGGATGCGCGTCGGCGAACTGCACCGCCACGGCTCCGCCCATCGAGTGGCCGAGCAGCAGAGCCCGTTCCACACCGAGATGGTCGAGGAGCCGAACCACCTGCTCGGTGATCTCGCGGATGTTGACGTGCTCCCACGGCAAAGGGTCGCTGCCGGCGAAACCGGGCAGGCTGGGGTTGACCACCCGCCACCCCAAGCGGTGGGCGAGGTTGGCGCTCTCGCGCCAGTACATGCCGCCACCGGCGAAGTAGCCGTGGATGTTGACGGCCCAGATGGGCTCACTGCCCGGACCTTCCGCGCCGTGGGCGTCGACGTTGTCCGAGACCGCGAACCGAAGTCGCCGCTCGTCGAGGTGGATTCGGCTCGGCACCATCCGGACCGGTTCGCGCGGGACGCGCCCCCCGCCCGGCGGCTTGGACGGCTCGTCGTCTCCGGTGCCCGGGTCGCGACGGTCGGCCCGCCGGAACCGCCCGCGCGAGTTGCCACCGGGAGTGGTCGCCGCTGCCCGCGGCACGGGAGTCGTGGGTCTGACCGCTATGGAATCGACGTTAGCCGCGCGCTCGCGACTGTGAGCGCCTGCTCGGCCTCGGCGACGAACCGGCGCACGAGCTCGCCCGCCGGGACGAGCGCGGCGATCGCACCCACCCCCTGGCCGGCCGGGTAGCACTCGCGCTCGGGGTCGACCTCCAGGGTGTCCTGGTCGCCGCCGAGGTGGAAGGCCTTGTCGGCGATCGAGCGCCCGAGCTGACCGGGGAAGGGCGCGAGCTCGTCCGTATGGGCCTCGAAGTACGCGGTGTACTCGTTGCGCACGACGCGCATGGTCTTGCCCGAGTAGGCGCGGCTGATCACGGTGCCGTCCTCGGCACTGCGCAGCAGGGCGTCCTTGTAGCCGGTCACCGATCGCGCCTCCGGCGTGGCGATGAACCTGGTCCCTACCCACACGCCGTCGGCGCCGAGCGCAAGCGCGGCGGCCAGGCCCCGGCCGTCGAAGATGCCCCCTGCTGCCACCACTGGGACGCGATCGCCGACCGCGTCGACGATCTGGGGGACGAGGGGCATCGTGGCGACCTGGCCGGTGTGCCCACCGGCCTCGGTTCCCTGCGCGACGACGATGTCGCAGCCTGCGTCGACGGCCCGGCGAGCGTGGTCGACCTTGCCGCACATGTTGACCACCAGCAGGCCGGCGCGATGGCACTGCTCGACGACTTCGACCGGTACGCCGAGCCCGGCGACGAAGACGCTGGCGCCGCCCGCGATGATCGCCTCCACCTGCTCGGCCATGCTGCCCGGCATCGCCGTCAGCAGGTCCACGCCGAAGGGCCTGTCGGTGTGGGCCCGGGTCTTGGCGATCTCGTCGATCATCTGCGGCGTCGACATCGTCGATGCGCCCAGGCATCCGAAGCCCCCGGCCTCCGACACCGCCGCCACCAGCTCGTGGTAGGAGACGCCGCCCATCCCCGCCAGCATCACCGGGTGCTCGATGCCGAGGATCTCGGTGAGTCGGGTCTGCATGGCGCCGGTACCTCCGTCCGGCCGGCGGTGCCGTCCGGGTCGTTGACTGATCGGTCAGTCTACGGATGGCGCCGGAGCCTCTGCCAGCGGGAACCTATCCTCGGGCGGTGCCCCAGGCGCCGCCCACGTTCGCCCAGCGCGTCGCGCTCGCCCGCACGGGCGCTGCCGTCGTGGGCAAGCTCGGGGCGAGGACGATCGGTCACGCCGCGGCAGCGTCGCTGCGCGCCGCCCTGGCCCGTCGCCGGCAGGGTGGTCCCGCCGGCGCACGACCCGGGATCGCGCCGGGTCCGCTTCGCGACGTCGAGGTGCTCGACACCGGGGCACGGCTGTTCTTCGAGCACGCGGAGCTCGAGCTCGTGTTCCTGGCAGAGGACGTCGTCCGGCGCACCTGGCAGCCCGGGAGGATGCTCCCGCACTACGCGCTGGCGGGCGATCCCGGCTTCGCGCCGCCCGCTGTGACGGTCCGCCGAGACGTGGGGACGGCGGGAGGGTGGGTCGTCGCCGGGCCCTCGCTCGTCGTCCGGGTCGCTCCCGACGGGGCGCTCAGTGCCGAGCGTGCCGACGGCACGGTGCTGCGCCGCGACGCACCCCCCGAGCACCTCGACCCCGGTTGGACGGCGCCCTTCACCATGCGTGCGGGCGAGCGGTTCCACGGCCTCGGGGTGCGCGCCGCGCCCCTCGACCTTCGCGGCGGCGTCTACCGGCTGTGGAACCGCGACCCTGGTGGGGCGTGGGGCCCGGGACGCGACCCGTTGTACATGTCGGTCCCCGTGCTGGTGGGACGGCACGCCGAGGGAACCGTCCTGACGTTCTTCGAGAACCCGACGAAGGGGCGGGTCGACCTCCGTGGTCGCGCTGCCGACAGCGCTGCCGACAGCGCTGTCGACGGGACCGATGTGGCCGCGGTGTCGTTCGCCGGCGGGGCCCTGCGCTCCTATCTCGTCGTCGGCGACGTCCCGAGCGTGCTCGACCGCTACAGCGCGTTGACGGGGCGACCCGCGCTCCCCCCGCGCTGGGCCCTCGGGTACCACCAGAGTCGGTGGGGCTATCGCGACGACAAGGAGATCCGCGACGTGGTGGAGGGCTTCGCGGCCATGGGTGTGCCGTTGAGCGTCGTCCACCTCGACATCGACCACATGGACGGCTTCCGGGTCTTCACGGTGGATCCCACTCGGTTCGGGGATATCGGCGCGTTGAGCGAGCATGCCGGTCGCCACGGAGTGCGGGTCGTCACCATCGTGGACCCCGGGGTCAAGATCGACGACCGCTTCGAGCTCTATGCCGAGGGCCGTCGTGACTTTCGCTTCTGCATGGACGAGCACGGCGGCGAAGCCGTGGGCGTCGTCTGGCCGGGTCGCGCCGCCTTCCCCGATTTCACCGATCCCGACACCAGGGCATGGTGGGCGGCGCGCTACGCGTGGCTCACCGACCGTGGGATCGCCGGCATCTGGCACGACATGAACGAGCCGGCGACCATCGCCTTCATGGGCGACCCGACCCTGCCCATGTCCACGCGCCACAACCTCGACGGCATCGGCGGCGACCATTGTGAGGCTCACAACGTCTACGGCCTGCTCATGAACCGGGCCGGATGGGAGGGCCTCCGGGCCGCGTATCCCGACCGTCGGCCCTTCATCGTGTCGCGCTCGGGCTGGGCCGGCACGCAGCGCTATGCCTGGAACTGGACCGCAGACGTCCAGAGCACCTGGGACGGGTTGCGGCAGCAGGTGTCGACGCTCCTGGGGCTCGGCCTGAGCGGGGTCCCCTTCTCGGGGTCGGACATCGGCGGCTTCAGCGGCATCGTGCCCGACGACGAGCTCTATCTCCGCTGGCTGCAGTTCGCGGTGTTCGTCCCCTTCTGCCGGACCCACGGAGTGGTCGGCAGCCCGCCGCGCGAGCCGTGGCACTTCCCGCCGCCCACGGCCGCCGCGCTGGCGGCGTGGATCCGCTTCCGGTACCGGCTCCTCCCTTACCTCTACACGCTCGCCCACGAGGCGGCCGCCACCGGGGTGCCTCCCATGCGCCCGCTGTGGTGGCCCGGGGACGGCGACGCCGGCGACGAGCCGGCGGCCGAGGTCGACGACAGCTTCCTGCTCGGCGACGCCCTGCTGGTGGCGCCGGTGGTGCGTGCGGGGCAACGGGCGCGCGCCCTGTCGCTCCCGCCCGGTGCCTGGGCCTCGCTGTGGGCTGGACCGCCGGCCCACCCGGCCGCCGCCACGCCTGTGCGTCTGTCCGCACCCATCGGGCGCATCCCGGTGCTCGTGCGGCGAGGGTCGATCGTCCCTCTCGACGACGGATGGTCGGACCCCGCCTCCCCGTGTGCCGTGGAGGACGACCACCGGGTCGACGCGTCGGCGCGCACCACGGGCCTCGAGTCCGACCACCGCGCCGCGCTCCTGGCCTTCCACTGCTGGCCGGACGCCGGCGGCGACGCATCGGGGCTGTGCATCGACGACGCCGGCGATGGGGAGGGACCGGTGCGTCGCGACGAGCTCCGGCTCGAGGGTGCCGTGCCCGGCGGCGAGGCGGTGCTCCGGTGGACCCGCCGCGGCGACCACCCTGCGCCGGCGCGCGTGCGGGTCGTGCTGCACGGTCTCGTGCCCGAGCGCGCGTCGGCCGACGGCCGCGAGCTGCGGGTCGACGGCGGGTCGATCGAGTCAGGCCCCTTCGACGAATTGCGGCTGACGGGACTGCAGGGGCGCGCCGACGGCCCGCCGGCCCCTGCGTCCGGCCCCGCCTAGTCCTCGCGCCGCCGGGCCTCCACCCTCATGACGGTCGTTCCTGGTCCTGTGGTCCGAGCGTGCGGACCGCGTCGTCCACGGTGTGGAAGAGGTGGTCGCGGCCGATCCGCTGGAGGAGGCCGCTGCGGGCCAGGTTCGTCGGGACGTTGCCCACGGCGCGGGCGATGGCGAACGTGATGCCGTCGCGGTCGAGGCCGTCGAGCACCGCACGGAGCGCCCGCGCTCCCGTGTAGTCGATGTCGCCTATGCCGGCCGCGTCGAGGACGACGAGCGTGACCGGGGCCCGAGCGTCGCGGACCGCGTGGCGGATGGCCCGCCGGAAGTGGTCGGCGTTGGCGAAGTACAGAGGGGCCGTGAAGAGGACGACCACCACCCCGGGCACCTGCGCCGGCTGCTCGTGGTGGCCGAGCGGCTCCCAGCTCGTCGAATTCGGGATGCGCCCGAGGAGGTACCAGCGCGGTCGGGCGGTGACCCAGGCCCGGTCCACGACGGCGAGCGACACCGCCACGATGATGCCCACTTCGACGCCGATCAGCGCCACCGTGGCCAGCGTCACGATCGCCAGGGTGAATTCGAAGCGGCTGAACCGGGCCACGGAGGTGAGCTCCCGGGTGCGGAAGATGCCGCCCGCGATGTAGAAGAGGATGGCGGCCAGGGTGGTGAGCGGCAGGTTCTTCAGGAGGCCGGCCGTCGGCACGAGCAGCACGACGGCCGCCGCGGCCACGAGCCCCGCCAGCTGGGTGCGCCCCCCGCCCGACACGACGGCCGCGGTCCGGGGAGGCGAGGCGTTGACGGCGAACGTGCCGAAGAGGCCGGCCAGGACGTTGCCCGACCCGACCCCGATGAAGTCGTGGTCGACGTCGCCGTGGTGGTGGTCGGTGCCCGGGAAGGCCACCGTCGTGGCCGCGCTCTGGCTGATCACGACCAGGGCGACCACCGCGGCGACGGGCAGCACGTCGCGCAACGCGTGCCACGACAGCCCGGGCAGGCCCACGTGGGGCGGCGCATGGGCGACCGTGCCCAGGATGGCCACACCGCGCGCGGTGAGGTCGAACGCGGCGACGAGCACCGTCGATGCCACCACCGCGATGAGCGGACCGGGCAGGCGCAGACGGGAACGTTCGCAGACGAAGATGACGACGAGGCCGACCGCGCCGATGAGGGTGGTCCAGCCGTTGGCGTCGCCCAGGTGCGTGCACACGTACCACAGCCGGTGCAGGGTCGAACCGCCGATGGGCGGCAGGCCGAGGAAGTCGGGCAGCTGTCGCACCACGATGATCACCGCCACGCCGCAGAGGAAGCCGGTGATGATGGGCGCCGAGAGGAAGTCGGCGATCCATCCGAGCCGCAACAGGCCGATCAGAGCGACCATCACGCCGACGGCAACGGCCAGGAGACCCGCAAGCTGGACGTAGTGGGTGGATCCGAGCGGGGCGAAGCGGGCGAGGCCAACCGCGAAGAGCGGCGCAATGGTCGAGTCTGCGCCGACCGACAGGTGTGGGTTCGAGCCGAGCGCGGCGAAGGCGACCGCAGCGGCGACGAAGGCGTAGAGCGCGGTGATGGGCGGCATCCCGGCCAGGCGCGAGGTGGCGATCTGCTCGGGGACCGCGATCACGAGAAGCGTCAGGCCGGCGAGGAGGTCGCCGGTGATCCAGGGCCGTTGGTATCCCCGCAGCGTGGTGAAGACGGCTGCCCCCAAAGTGCGCTCGGGCTCCCGCATGCTCAGGAGCTCACGTATCCACCTCGACCCAGTGTCGCACGCTGGACAGGACCGTGACCTCAGGGTTCGACCAGACGAAGCGCTCGACCTTGTCGAGGATCTCCTCCGCCTGGCCCGCACTCGGCGCCACGACGCTGAACCCGAGGGCCGCGCGCTGCCAGGTGCCGTGGTGCCCGACCTCCGAAGCGGAGACGCCGTAGCGGCGCCGGGCGACCTCGAGGACGTGCTTGACGACGGAGCGCTTGGCCTTGAGCGACCCGCTCTGTGCGATCTGGATGTCGATGGCCATGGCGCAGGCGAACACCGTCTCAGCCCCCGGCCCAGAAGGCGGTCATCGGCGCGGTCCCGGCTGCGGCGGCCTGCCCCAGGAGGGGCAGGCCGAACGCGTCCTCCACGGTGCGCAACAGCGAATAGTGGTCGTAGGTGGTCGCCACCACCTCGCCGCCGGCGATCCCCGGCGAGACAACCAGGGTGAGCACCCTGCCGCCTCCGCCCCCGCTGGTCACGAGGCCGCCGACCACACCCGCATTGTCCCCCTCGGACTCGTCCCAGGTCACCACCAGGGCGCACCCGGGGCCCCACCACGGTCGCGAGACGACGCTCTGGACGAATCCGCTCAGCCACGCGCCCGCGACGGCGGGTGCGCAGTCGTGACCGCTGTGGCACATGCTCGGTGTCACCCAGACGAAGCGTGGCACCGCGCTGTCGCCGGCGCCGAGCGCGTCCGTCAGGGCGCCGAGTGGCTGGAGGTGCGCGCACAGCGTGGGTGAGGCGCGGACGTCGGTGAAGTAACGGAATGGGTCGTGCTTGGCGGCGTACGAGCCATCGGGCGACTGCGGGCCGAGGTAGCACGGCCCGGGCATTCCCTCGAAGTAGGCCCCCCAGGGCACGCCGGCCTGTTCGAGCTGGTCCGCCAGGCTCGGCGGCGGCTGGTAGCAGTCGGTGCAGTCGGAGCCGACCCCGAAGGTCGACCCGGCCACGAGCGCCAGGTAGTTGGGCAGGCTCGGGTGGGACGCCGCGTACCACGACGAGGCGCTGGCGTACTGGTGTGCGAGCGCGGCGATGCTCGGCACGGCGAGCGCGTTCGCCGCACTGAGGTTCTCCATGACGACGACGAAGAGGTGGCGGAAGGCCGGGATGCCCTCACGTCCCGGGGCGGCCGGCGTCGAGGTACTGCCCGGCGTCCCGGCACCGTGCGTCCCGGCACCGCGCGTCCCGGCACCGTGCGACGGCGCCTTCCCCGCTGCGCCGCAGGCGCTCGCCACCAGCGCGGTGGCGCCGAGGGCCACCACCAGGGCGGCACGGGCGCGCCCGGGTCGCCGGCGGCGGAGCCGCTGCAGGGCGACCCTGCTACCGTCCCCGGCTGGTCGGCCGAGGGGGGACCGCGCGATGCCGTTGTGGTGCACGGAGCAGGAATACCGCGTCCTCGCCGCCGCCTGTGCGCGCCTGATCCCGCCCGACGAAGGGTTCCCCGGCGCACTCGAGGCGGACGTCCCCGCGTACATCGACGGACTCCTGGGCGCCTTTGCCTCCGACCCCCCGAGGATCTGGGCCGGCGGCCCGACGTCCGGCCGCCGGGGCGGCCCCCCCGGCTTCGCCCGCTTCCACACCCTCCGGCCCCATGACGAGCTGGCGTGGCGGATGCGCATCGAGGGTTCCCTCGGGTTGCCCGAACGGGAGTTCAACGGCCCCGTGGTGGGATGGCAGCAGCGGTACCGGGCAGGGCTGGCCGCCCTCGGTCACGACTTCTGCGAGGTCGAGGGCGAGGAACAGGACCGGCGGCTCCGGGACGAGGCCAACGCGGCGTTCGTGGACCTGCTCTACGGCCACTGCTGCGAGGGCATGTACGGTGCTCCCGAGTACGGGGGCAATCGTGGCGGTACCGCCTGGGACGCCATCGGCTTCCCCGGCGACAGCCAGCCCCGTGGCTGGAGCGACGAGGAGGTCGCCGGCCCGTGACCTACGACGCGGTGATCGTCGGGTCCGGCCCGGGGGGCGCGACGGCCGCCGACGTCCTGACGCGCGCCGGCTGGTCGGTGCTGATCGTCGACAAGGGACGCAACCATCTCCTGGACCCCGACGACCTGACCCGCATAGCCGGCGACTACTCGAACGACGAGATCAAATTCCTCGAGCGCCACTTCCTTGGGCCGGACCCGCTCATCGAGCCGCGCACATTCCGGGTGCGCGACGAGGACGGTGAGCGCACCCATGTCGGCGAGGTCAACTCGATCCCCACCACCGTCGGCGGCGGTGGGACGCACGCCGACGGCAAGGTCCCGCGTTTTCGGGAGGAGGACTTCGCGCTGCGCGAGACCTACGGCCCTATCGAGGGCGCGTCGGTGGAGGACTGGCCGCTCGACTACGCGGCGCTGGAAGCGTTCTACGCGGAGGTCGAGCGCGCCATCGGGGTGGCGGGCGAGGCGAGCGCCAACCCCTTCGCCCCCTGGCGCTCGGGCCCGTACCCCATGCCCCCGGGCGCGCCCATGTACGGCGCGCTCCGCTCGGCTTCCGCCGCGCAGGCGCTGGGTCTGCATCCCTATCCCGCGCCCACTGCGGCCAACTCGGTGCCCTACGACGACCGGCCCGCATGCAACAACTGTGGGTTCTGCGCGTTCTTCGGCTGCCCCATCCATGCCAAAGGGGATCCCGTCGCCCTCTTGCGCCGCGCCTTCTCCACCGGGCGCGCCGAGCTGGCGGCGGAGACGTTCTGCGCACGCATCGTCGTCCAGGGCCGCCGCGCCAGCGGCGTCGAGCTCGTCGACGCGCAGGGCGCCCGCCGGACGGTGGGCGCGCGCCACGTGGTCGTCGCCGCCGGGGCCGTCGAGACGCCGCGCCTGCTGCTGCTCTCGGGCATGGAGCACCCGCTCGTGGGGCGCAACCTGATGGTGCACTTCCAGACGATCGTCATCGGGACGTTCGAAGAGCGGTTCCACACCCATCGGGGGCGCGCCGTGACCCACGTGCACGACGATGCCGTGATCGTCGACGACGACGCGCGGGCCGCGGCGCGCGCCGCAGGACTGCCGTGGCTCCGAGGCGGCATGGTCGAGCACGGGGGTCCGTCGCTGCCGATCATGGAGGCCAAGCTCTACCCCTGGGGCCCGACCCACACGCGCCTCATGCGCTCCTCGCCCATGCGGGACCGGCTCTGGGCCTTCACGATGCAGGGCGAGGACCTCGCGCAGCCCACCAACCGGGTCGACCTCGACCCGTCGGTGCGAGATGTGCGCGGGTTCCCCGTCGCCCGGGTCACCTACCGGCCGCACCGGCACGAGGAGGCGGCCTCCGCGCACCACGCCCCGCGTCTGGTGCGCGTGCTCGAGAGGATGGGGGCGACGTGGACCATGGTTGCGACGTCGCCGGGGCTCGAGGGGTCGCGCATGTCGCCCGTCCCCATCAGCCGCCACGTCATGGGCACGACCCGCATGGGCGCCGATCCGGCCTCGTCGGTGGTGGATTCCCTGGGCCGGATCCATACCCTGGACAACGTCGTCGTCGCCGACTCGTCGGTCTTCGTCACCTCCGCCGGCTACGGGCCGACATTGACCCTGGTCGCGCTGGCGGCGCGAGCGGCGCACGCGCTGGCCGGCACCGCCCCCTGAGCGCGTCGGGCGGCCCCCGCCCCGTGTCTGGCTCGGTAGCATCGACGACATGGCGAACGAATGGGGGCCCCTCTGGGGCCTGGCAGGGGAATGGCAGGGCGAAGGCGGTCTCGACTCCGCTTTCTCGCACGCGTCCAACGAGGTGCTGGCCACGCCCTACCTCGAGAAGTGCTCCATGAAGCCCTTCGGGCCCGTGGACAACGGGGACCAGCGGCTCTACGGCCTCGATTACCGCTCGGCGATGTGGCGCGGCGACGAGGAGAACCCCTTCCACACAGAGGTCGGCTACTGGCTGTGGGACGCGGCGACCGGTGAGATCCTGCGGGGCTTCGTGGTGCCCCGGGGGATCACGGTGCTGGCGGGCGGGACGGCTTTGGCCGACGCCACGACCTTCAGCATGCGGGCTGCGCTCGGCGACGGCCAATATCCGATCGGGGAGAACCAGTACCTGACCAAGCGGGCGAGCACGCTGCGCTACGACGTGACGATCACCGTGGGCGAGGACACCTGGTCCTACGACGAGACGTCGACGCTGCGCATGGCCGAGCTCGACGAGCCCTTCGCGCACACCGACCGCAATACCCTGCACCGGGTCGGCTGAGCAGCACCGGCACGCCGGGCCGGGCGCCTCAGGGCAGCGTCGGCGGCGGGACGGTCGTCGGCACCAGCCCACCGGGCAGCAGGCTGGACGTCGGCGTCGGCGGGACGGTCGTCGCCGGCTCCTGTCCGTTGGCCTGCGTGTTCGCTCCCCCCGAACCGCCGCTCGCCGGGGCCGCGCCGCCTGCGCCACCGGCGCCGCCCCCGCCACCGGCCCCGGTCCGGCTGCCGACCCCGGCGCCGTTGGTGACGCTCGTCCCGGCGCCCCTGCTCCCGGCGTCGGCATTGTCGGCGGTCGACGTCGCGTCACGTGCGGTCGAAGCGCCCTGCCCGGTGGACCCCGCGGGCCCGGGCACCGCGGCGTGGCCGTGCGAGCGGGGTGGGGGAACGGGCCTCGGCGACGGTCTGAGCAGCAGGTGGGCGCCGACACCTGCGGCAGCGGACAGGAGGAGGATGGCGGCGACGAGCCAGATCCACCCGCGCCCCGACGGACGGGCGAACCTGCGACGCACCGCCGATCCGGCCCCCAGGGCGCCGGCAAGGGTGCTCGGCGCAGGCACCTCCTTCTGGGCGCGGGAGCGCCGTGCCGTCCGGCGCGACTCGTAGAGACGTTCGTCAGCGACCGACAGCAGCACGTCGAGGCCCTTGCCGTCGTCGGGAGCGGTCGCCGCTCCCCAGCTGAAGCTCGGCGCCTCGGGTTCGGCGGCGCGGGCCATCAGCTCGTGGACGGTCTCGATCGGTGCCATCGGCAGCATGGCCACGAACTCGTCGCCGCCGATCCGGAACAGCTGGTCCGAGTCCCTGAGCGCGTGGCGCAGCGACTCGGTCAGCCCGGCGATGGCTCGGTCTCCGGCGGCATGGCCCTCCGTGTCGTTGATCCGCTTGAGTCCGTCGAGGTCCATGACCACAATCGACAGGGGGTGCCCGGCCCTGACGCCGGCCGCCAGCGCGGCCGTGGCCGCGCGCTCGAGCGCCCGCCGGTTGCCCACACCGGTCAGCGCGTCGGTGAGGGCTGCGTTCTCGAGCTGGGCCAGAGCGGCAGCGGTCGCGGCGGTGGTGGCCTGGTCCATGATGCGGCCGAGCCGGTCGTCGAGGTCGGGGAAGGCGCGCACGTCGTCGTCGGCGAGCACCTGGCGGAGCGTCCCCATCTGGCGGACCAGCGTGCTGACCGAGGACGACGTGCGAGCCCATGTGCGGGCCGCGGCGACGACCGGCGTGGTGTCGCCGGAGGGCAACGAGCTGACGATGGCATCGACGAGCGCCCTTGCCTCGGGTGCGGGCCAGCCCCCGCCGCCGACGTCTCCTTGGGCGCGGCAGCGCTGCTCCCAGTGGTGGTGCTCGCGGTCACCGACGGCGTCCATCGACGTCCCCGGTCCCGCCCGATGCTCTCCAGGCGCCGGATCCGTGACGGCGACCAACCGGATCTCCTCCTGCTCGCTCCCCGTTCACCAGAATAGTACGCATTGTGGTCTTACAACCATGTTACGTGGTCAAACGAAGCGTCAGCGGCCTGGTCAGGCGTGATGACCTCGTGCCGAGCCGTTGCGCGGTGCACGCGCCGGCTCCGGCCAGGACGGGCCGCGCCTCAGGCGAAGGCGGCGCGCAGGTGCTCGGCCAGGAAGCGCTCGGAATCGTCGAAGGCCGCACGGGAGATCTCGGCGTGCTTGCCGGGACCGGCGTGCAGGCGCTTGTCGCTCGACCCGATGGCCTCAAAGAGGGCGAACCCTTTCTCCCGGGCGAAGAGCTCGTCGTCCCACTGGAGCACGAAGTGCACGGGGACCTTGAGACGCTCGGCGTCCCGGCGATGGCGCTCCTTGGTCGGCCCGCTGATGCCCATGAGCCCGAGCACGGCGGCGATCACGCGCGGCTCGGCGGCCACGAACGGCAACCCGAGGATCGTGCCCATCGACACGCCCCAGTAGCCGACAGGACCCCGGCCCACGTCGGGGAGCTCCTCCAGCGCGTCGAGCGTGCAGGTCCAGTCCGACACCGCCTCGTCGAGCAGGCGTGGTTGGTTCTGCCATGCCTGCCCGAACTCGAGGAAGGAGATCTCCGACCCGCCCCCATCGTTGCGGCGGTCGCCGTGGACGGGGCCGTCGATCGCCGCGGCGGCGAACCCGTGGTGCCGGACGAAGCGCCGGCCCAACGCGACGACGTAGGGGCCGGTCTTGGAGGCACCGGCCCCGTGCCCGACGAGCACCAGGGGCCGTGGCCCGGTGGCACCCTCCGGCGTCCAGAGCTGGCCTGGGATGACGCGTCCCTCGTGGCGGACGTCGAAGCGCCGCTGGCGTACGCCGGCGGCCGTGACGTCGTCGCCGGCGAAACGGAGCGCCACGCTCAGCTCCGGGGCACGTCGGCCCAGGCGACGTCCTTGTCGGCACGCGGCTCCCCGGGCAAACCCAGGACGCGCTCGCCGAGGATGTTCCGCATGATCTCGGACGTCCCGCCCTCGATCGAGTTGGCACGGGAGCGAAGGAACGAGTGCCGGACGTCCTCGCCGCCGAACCCGGAGCGCTCCGGCCGGCGCATCTCGTAGTGCGAGGGATACAGGGTGCCCTCCATCCCGAGCAGGTCGATGCACAGTTCGTACACCGCCTTGTTCAGCTCCGCGCCGGCCAGCTTGGCCACCGACCCCTCGGGGCCCGGCGTCCCCGCCTGGCGCATCGCGCGGGCGCGCATGTTGGTGAGGCGGCCCACCTCGGTCGCCACCCACATGGAGACGACACGGTCCCGGCGGCTCGCCGAGCGCATCGCCGCGGGCATGGCCTTCCAGATCTCGAGCGCCTCGCCGATCGGACCGCCGCTGCGCTTCGGGACGCCTCCGCCGATCGCCACACGCTCGTTCATGAGCGTGGTCATCGCCACGCGCCACCCGGCGCCCACCTCGTCGAGGCGCTGGCTGTCGGCGATCCGGACGTCGGTCATGAAGACCTCGTTGAACTCCGCGTCGCCGGTCATCTGCCGCAGGGGACGGACCTCCACGCCGGGCGCGTACATGTCCAGGACGAAATACGTGAGGCCGCGGTGCTTGGGCACGTCGGGGTCGGTGCGTGCCAGGAGCATGCCCCACCGGGCCGTGTGGGCCAGGGTCGTCCACACCTTCTGACCGCTCACCACCCATTCGTCGCCGTCGCGCTCGGCGCGGGCGGCGAGACCGGCCACGTCGGAGCCGGCGCCGGGCTCGCTGAAGAGCTGGCACCAGATCTCCTCGCAGGTGAAGAGGGGGCGCAGGTACCGGCGCCGCTGGTCCTCGGTTCCATGGGTGAGGACGGTCGGGGCGCCCATGCCGTAGCCGATGATGTTGCGCTCGAGCTCGTTGGGCGCACCCGCCCGCGCCAGCTCGCGTTCGACGACCGCCTGGTACTCGGGTCGCAGGCCCAGCCCGCCGTGGCCCGCCGGGAACCAGACCCAGGCCAGGCCGGCGTCGAAGCGCGCGCCCAGGAAGGTTGCGGCCGGGGTGGAGGCTGGGTCGTGGGCGGCGAGCAGTGCGGCGACGCGCGCGCGGAGGTCTGCCTGCCGTTCCTGGCCCTCTGCCTGGTCGTCCGTTGCCGCACCGGTGACGGGCATGTCGCCACGATAACGGCAAGGCGCCCGTCAGGTCCCTCGGGCTACGCTGCCCCGGCACAGGCGTCGGAGCCACGAGATGCCGACAGCCATGAGGAGGACGATGTGACCGAGGCCGTGATCGTCGCCGGAGCGCGTACGCCGATCGGGCGGTCCTACAAGGGCTCGCTCGTCGACGTCGACGCCTTCCGGCTCGGTGAAGTGGCGGTGCGCGGCGCGCTGGACCGCTCCGGGATCGACCAGGACGCGATCGACGACATCGTGTTGGCCGAGTCCCTCCAGGGTGGCGGTGTCATCGCCCGGCACGTCGCCGTGCGCCTTGGGCTCGTTTCCGTGCCGGGGCTGTCGGACAATCGCCACTGCGCAGCAGGCCTGAGTGCGATCCAGATCGCTGCCGGGAGCATCCGCGCCGGCATGGACAAGGTGGTCGTCGCCGGGGGGACCGAGAGCCTGAGCTCGACGCCCAGGGTGTTCAAGGCCCTGCCCCGGACGTCAGACGACTTCCAGCCCTGGTACTCGCCGACACATCCGCCCACAGCCGATGCGCCGAACCGCGACATGTCGATCACCGTGGGGGAGAACACGGCCCGGTTGGCGTCGGTCAGCCGGCCGGAGGCCGACGCATGGGCACTGGCCTCGAACCTGCGGGCCGCCGCGGCGCGCGACGAGGGGCGGTTCCTGGAGGAGATCGTCCCCGTGCCGCTCCGTCCCACCATCGACGGCGCCGACGCGCCGGGGACGAGCGACGACACCAAGATCTTCCTCGAGGCCGACGAGCAGCCTCGGGCCGACACGACACTGGAGAAGCTCGCCGCCCTTCCCGTCCTGCACCCCGAGCTCGCCGACGCCACGGTCACCGCCGGGAACTCGTCGGGTATCAACGACGGCGCGGCCGCCGTGGTGGTCACTGCCGACGACTTCGCTGCCGCCCACGGCCTCCCGGTCATGGCCCGGGTGGTGGCCTGGGCGTCGGTCGGCGTGGAGCCGGAGCGCACCGGGCTGGCGCCCACGCTCGCCATTCCCAAGGTGCTCGAGCGCGCCGGGATGACGATCGACGACGTCGACCTCTTCGAGATCAACGAGGCCTTCTGCTCGATGGCGGTGGCCTGCACCCGGATCCTGGGCCTCGACCACGAGAACGTCAACGTCAACGGGAGCGGTTGCGGCCTCGGTCACCCGGTGGCCGCCACGGGCACGCGCATGGTGGTCACGACGATCCACGAGCTGCGCCGGCGCGGGGGGACCGTGGGTTGCGTGTCGATGTGCGCCGGCGGCGGGATGGGGTCGGCGCTGATCGTGGAGCTCGTCTGAGCGTGCCAGACACCTCGCCGCGGGCTCTCGGGTTCGTCGGGCTCGGCAACATCGGCGGGCCGCTGTGCGCCAACCTGGCCGCCGACGGGCACGAGGTGGCGGTGTTCGACGTCGATCGCGGGCGGCTCGACGCAGCTGCCGCCGCAGGGGCGAACCCGGCCGACTCGGTGGGCGCCGTGGCCGCCTCCTCGACGTGCACGTTCCTGTCGCTGCCCACCCCGAGCATCATGGAGGCGGTCGCCGCGCAGTGGCTGGCCGACGCGCCGCCCCGTGCGATGCTCGTCGACCTCACCACGAACGCGCCCTCGACGGTCCGCGCCGTGGGCGCCCGTGTGGACGCCGGCGGTGCCCGGCTGGTCGAGGCTCCCGTCACCGGCGGCGCCGTCGGTGCGCGCGATCGCAAGCTGGTCTTCATCGTCGGTGGGGCGGACGAGGACGTCGCCGAGGTCGCGCCGCTGCTCGAGTCGATGGGCCGGGCCTGGTTCCACCTGGGTCCGCTCGGGTGCGGCAACGTCGGCAAGCTCGTGAACTCGCTCATGGCGTTCACCACCATGTGGGTATCGCTCGAGGGCCTGGCCCTCGCGGCCAAGAACGACATCGACCTGCGCACGCTCGTGGACATGGTGCGCACCTCGGGTGGCGCGACCCCGTATCTCGACCGGCGGGTCGAGGAGATCGCCGTCCGGAACCGGCCCGCGCAGTTCGCCATGGAGCTCGCGGCCAAGGACGCAGGGCTCATGCTCGAGGTGGGCCGGGACGTCGGGGTGCCGTTGCCCGTCGCGTCGGCGCTCCACCAGATGCTCTCGTACGCCAAGGCGCAGGGACTCGGGGACCACGACATCAGCGATCTCGTGGAAGTGATGGAGCACGCTGCCAACGTGGAGCTCCGCCTGCGCCCGGCCGATCCCGGCTGAGCCCCGATCCCGGCTGAGCCCCGATCCCGGCTCAGCCCCGATCCCGGCTCAGCCCCGTCGACGAGGCTGGCCCTCAGGCGGACCCGAGGATCTTGGCGGCCGTGGTCAGGGCCTGGACGCCGGCGGGGACGCCCGCATAGACGCCCACCTGCATCAGCACCTCGAGAAGCTCTTCCTTCGTGATGCCCACGTTGAGGGCGCCGCGCAGGTGCCCGGCGAGCTCCTCCTGCTTCCCCAGCGCGGCCAGCATGGCCACCGTGATCAGCGAGCGGTCGCGCACGGCCAGGTTCTCCCGCGACCAGAACATCCCGAAGCAGAACTCGCGCACCATGGCGAAGTAGTCGGGGGCGAGCTCGCCCGCTGGCGTCGGCGGGTGTTCGTGGTCGGCCGCGGCATCGCCCCACAGCCGGCGCTGGACCTCGCGACCCTTGGCCGCCAGCGCCGCCCGCTCCGCTCCCTCCGCTCGCCCGAGGTCGGCAGGCTCGTTCATGACGGTTCGGGGACCTTGTAGAGCCTGGCGTAGTTGTCCCACAGGACCTTGCGCTTGGTCGAGGTGTCGAAGGGGAGCGACAGGAATGTCTCGGTGGCGTTCGGGTACTTGGAGTCCGCGTGCGGGTAGTCGGTCGAGAAGAGGACGTTGTCGTCGCCGAAATCCTCGAAGTAGTGGCGGGCGACGGCCTCGTCGGCCTCGCACGAGACGAAGCAGTTGCGCAGGAAGTACTCCGAGGGTGCGAGACGGACATCGGGTGCCTCGTACTTGCCCATCCACTCCCAGTGCTCGTCGAGCCGGTAGAGCATGAACGGCGCCCATGAGCAGTTGCCCTCGAGCAGCCCCACCCGCAGTGTCGGGAACCGTTCCAGGATCCCACCCGCGGTGAAGCATGTGGCCACGAACATGATGCCGAGCGGCTGGTTGAACGCGTGCCAGAGCATGAGCCGGTCCAGGTACTCGCTGAAGGCGAAGTCCGGCTTGAGATAGGTGGTGCCGCCGCCGTGGAAGCACACGGGGACGTCGAGGCGCTCCGCAGCCCGCCAGATCGGGTCGTACTTGGGGTCGTGCCAGGGCTTGTTGTCGACGAGACCGGGGGTCAGGAACGCCGCCTTGAAGCCGCGCTCGACGTTGCGCTCGAGCTCCTCGGCAGCGCCGTGCACGTCGTGCGGGGCGAGCATGGCGGCGCCGAAGACGCGGCCCGGTGCGTCGCACTCCCGGACGAAGTCGGCCATCCAGTCGTTGTAGGCCCGCGCGATGGCCGCGGCCAGGTCCGGCTCGAGGCCGTCGGGCCCGACGTGCTCGGTGCTCTGCAGGGCGAGCACGAACAGGCCGCGGCTGGGGAAGAGCACGGTGGAGTCGAGGTGCTCGACGTCCATGGCCGTCACCTGGGACTTGGCGTCCCAATTGCGCGCCTGCGGGTGGGCGAAGGCCGAGACCTGCTCGGCCTTCCACGGCCGTCCCTGCGCCCGGGGGCGGATTCGGCCCAGGCGGAGCATCACCGCGTTCTTCACCTTGACCCGTATGTCGCGTTCGATCTCGCTGAGGCCAACCGGCGCGGCGTGCTCCCAGGAGGGGTCCATGTAGCGCTGCCAGAGGTCGGCCGGCTCCATGACGTGCATGTCGCTGTCCGCAACCCGGAATTCGCCGACGGCCATGGCGGGTCTCCTCCTCGCGGTGACGATCGAACGCTAGTGCGCCGGCCACCGAAGGGCGCGGCCGACCCGGTCAGGCGAGCCGCTCGACCACCAGGGTCTGGACGGCGCGGCCCACGGGCCCGAGTTCGTCCCACAGTGCGGACTGGGCCACCCCCACGCCGGGGTTCCCCAGGGCCGTCCGGGCGTCCAGGCAGACCCACTCACCGACCGGGGGCCGCTCCAGCGTCACGGTGAGGTCGGGGTTGATGAAGAGGAACTGGCCGAAGGCCACCTCGGCGCTCACGCCGTTGCCGAAGTCAGACGCCGCCGCGGCCCGCTGCATCGGGGACGGCGCCTCGCCCGGGACGACGGGCACGGCCAGGCGGACCCAGACCGTCGACGGCCCCAGCCGCTCGAACGCGCCGCGCACGAAGCGGAGCTCGGCACCGGCGGAGTGGAACGCCCGGTAGCCGTCGGGTGGCGGCGCCTCGCCCACCTGTCCGGGGCTGACCATGGGCCGGCCCGCGCCGGGCCCCGGCGGTTGCGCCTCGTCGGTGGAGCGCACCGTCAGCGCCGGTGGCACGCCCTCGGCCTCGGGGTCGTCCTCGCCCAGGGCGCGGATGCGCAGGAGCCGGCCCCAGGCCACCTCCTGGCCGTCGTGGGCTGTCGTCATCCGGACGTCGACCAGCTGCACCTTGCGCCCGGGCCGCGACACCGACGCCGACAGCCGCAGCGGCGCCACCGGCACGGGGCGCAGGAGCTCCACGCTGAGCCGGGCCGAGTGCATGGACCCCGGCGCGGCGCAGGACTCCGCCGCGCGCGCCAGCAGCGCGGCGACCGGGCCGCCGTGGAGTGCGTCCGGTGACCAGGGCCCACGGGCGAATTCGGTCGGGACGAGCTGGTCGCCGTCGACGTCGAAGAGCGCCTCAGCCACGCTCGGCACCGTAATCGAGCCGGTCCAGGACCCAGGTCGGAGGCCGGGCCGTGAAACCCTCCTCGGGCCAGTCCATCCAGCCCGACCCCGCCAGCGCCCCGCCGTCGGGGTGCAGGGTGGTGCCCGTGACGTAGGCGGCGAGGTCCGAGGCCAGGAAGAGCACGCAACCGGTGACGTCCTCGGGACGTCCCTTGCGGCCCAGGGGGATCGTCAGCCTGTCGCCGGGGTCCGCCTCCGTGCCGGCCGCAACTGACAGCGCGCTGCCCGAGCCCGCCCTGCCCGCCACCTCGGCCAGGCCGGCGGTGGGGACGAAGTCCGGCGCGACGCAGTTGACCCGGATGTCGCGGGAGCCGAGCTCCACGGCGAGGGTGCGGGTCAGGTGCACCAGCGCGGCCTTCATGGCGGCGTAGACGGCGTACCCGGGCGCGGCCCGGTGTGCCTCGATCGAGGTGAGCGTGACGATGCTCCCGCCCTCGGTCATCCGGGGCACGGCGTGCTGGACGGCATCGACGACCCAGGTGAAGTTCGTCCGCACCAGCGTGTCCACGCCCTTGGCGCTGAGCTCCGTCAAGGGCGACCGGAAGGTGCCGCCCACGACGTTGACGAGGACGTCGAGGCGGGGGAAGGCGGCCCCGCAGGCGGTGAAGAAGCCTGCCAGCGCGGCCGCGTCGCGGACGTCGAGGGTCTCGGAGACGACCTCCACCCCGAGGTCGCGGGCCTCGAACGTGGTGCGGGCCAGCGCCTCGGTGTCTCGGTCGCACAGGGCGAGGCTCGTCCCGGCGCGGGCGAGGTCCAGGGCGATGGCCCGGCCGAGGCCGCCACCGCCACCAGCGACGGCAGCCGTCTTGCGCGCCAGCCCGGCGCGCCCGTCGAGGAACCCGGGCTCGCTCAGCTCAGCTCGCTGCCGACGATGGACACCAGGGACACCATCTCGCCCGGGTACCCGCCCAGGTTGTGCGTGAGCGCCAGCTTCCTGTCGGTAATGATCTGTCGCTCGGGCGGGGCCTCGCCGCGGAGCTGGAGCCAGCACTCGAAGAACATCCGCAGGCCCGTCGCTCCCACCGGGTGGCCGAAGCTCTTGAGGCCGCCGTCCGGGTTCACCGGGAGCTCACCGTGGAGGTCGAAGGTGCCGGCGAGGACCTCCTTCCAGGCCGTGCCCCGTTCGGCGAATCCCAGGTCCTCCATGAGCACCATCTCGGTGGGGGTGAAGCAGTCGTGCACCTCCGCCATGGCCAGCTGCCGTCGGGGGTCGGTGATCCCTGCCTGCGCGTAGGCGTCCGTCGCGGCGGCCTCGCACTCGGGGAAGTGCGTGTAGTCGTAGTCGGGGTCGATCAGCCCCGATCCGCTGCCCGCGGCGAAGGCCAGCGCCTTGATGTAGAGGGGCGTGTCCGTGTAGAGGTGCGCGTCCTCGGCCCGCACCACGACCGCCGCGGCCGCGCCGTCGGCCACCCCGGCGCAGTCGAACACGCCGAGTCGCCCCGCCACACGCGGCGACGCACAGATCGTCTCCTTGGACACCTCGCGCTGGAACTGGGCCCGCGGGTTGCGGGCGCCGTTGTAGTGGTTCTTGGCCGAGATGGTGGCGAGCACGTCGCCAAGGGTGTCCTCCTCCACTCCGTACTTGGCCGCGTACGCCGGCGCCACCATGGAGAACATGGCCGCCGCGGTGAGGGTGCGAGCCGTCCCGTCGCCGGGGGCGGCGGCGGCGTTGAGGCCCTGGTAGCCGCTGTCCTTCACCTTCTCGGCGCCCACGGCCATGGCCATGTCGTAGGCGCCGGAGGCCACCGCGTAGGCGGCCGCCCGCAGTGCCTCGGACCCGGTGGTGCAGTAGTTCTCGACCCTCGTGACCGGCTTGCCGTCGAGCTGCAGCGGTCGGGCCAGGGTGATCCCGCTCATGCCCGACTGGGCCGTGCCGAACCAGTAGGCGTCCACGTCGTCCTTGGTGACGCCGGCGGAGCCGAAGGCCTCGACCGAGGCCTCGACGATCAGGTCGTCGAGGCTCTTGTCCCAGTGCTCGCCGAAGCGTGTGCACCCCATGCCGACGATCGCCACGCGGTCGCGGATCCCGTGCGATGCCATGGCCGGACCTCCTCCGCCTTCGGACTATGCCTTCGAGCCCGACGCCCCGCTGGCGGAGCGTACCGGCCGGGCCTTCCAGAAGTAGTCGTGGATCCCGTCCGCCACGAACAGGCGCCGGAAGGTCATCTCCACCTTGTCGCCGATGGCGAGCGCGTCGGGGTCCACGTCGGTCAGCTCGACCGGGAAGCGGCCTCCGCCCTCGAAGTCCACCACGGCGAAGACGATGGGGGGGCTGGGGGAGTAGGCGAGGCGGTCGACGGTGAAGGTCACGATCGTCCCCACCGCGTCGGCGCGGGCGATCGGCTCCATGTCGTCCACCGCCCCGCCGCGCATCGACACCCGGGCCGGCGGCAGGTGCACGGCACCCGACGAGCGGTCGCGCGAGCCCACGAAGCCGTACTTCCAGTCCTCGGCCCGCCAGGCCGCGGGCGTGGAGACGCGCTGGGGCTCGGGTCGCCGGGGCGGCTCGGGCGTGAGCTGGCCCCGCCAGGCCAGGAACTTCCCGTAGGGCAGCGGCGCGCCGGCCGCCACCTGGTCGGCCACGGGGGAAGGCACCCGCCGGCCGGCTGCGGCGTCGGTCACACGCAAGACGAGCGCGTCGGCCCCGTCGGCGAGGTGCACGAGAACCACCACCTCGCCGGGCCCCGCCGCCTCGAGCATGGCGGTGAGCACCAGCCCCGGCTGGGCGGCGCCGGCCTGGCCTACCGTGTCCGTGAGGTCGTCGTCCAGGGCGCCGGGGCCGGCGGCCGAGGCGGCGAGTTCCTTGGCCAGCACCTTGGCGGCCCGCCCGTGCATCGAGGTCACGGCGAGGCGGGCGACATCCTCGGGGCCGACCCCGGCCGCCTTCAGTGCCCGCCCGTAGGCGTCGCGCCCCAGCGGGACGTAGCGCGTCTCCCCGAAGCGCTCCTCCCAGGACTTCGAGCGCTGCTCGCCCGGCGCGCGCCAGCGGTCGACGAACTCGTCGGTGGCCGAGGCGGCGCCGAGAAATTCGGCCACCACCGGCGTGCCGGCGCCGTCGTCGCCCACCAGCAGCGCCGCGGCCGCGTCGCCGCCCGCCGACTCGTCGGGCCCGCCGGGCAGGCCGTCGCGCTGGTCGGCCATGACCACCAGCGTGGGTGCGCCGCCAGGCCCGGATCCCAGGGCGGCCAGCAGCGCCCCGACGCCGGAGCGCAGCGCACCTCCGAAGTCGAAGGCGGGGACCTCCCCGGGCAGGCGCAGGGCGGCGTGCAGCGCCGCCGCATTGGTCTTGTCAAGGTACGGCGGGGTCGCCGTGGCGAACCACAGCGCGCCGGGCGCGGCCGCCGGCACCGACCGCAGGGCCAGCCGGGCCGCCTCCACCCCCATGGTGGTGGCGTCCTCGTCGTGGGAGGCGACCGCCCGGGTCCCCTTGCCGCCCCCGGTTCCGAGGAAGCGCGTCACCTCGGAGCGATCCAACCGCCGGTAGGGGACATAGCCGGCCGCGCCCAGGATCCCTCGCATGGCCGGCGATGCTACCCTGAAATCTGACGGTCAGTCAGGAAACCGGGCGGTGCGCTGCCGCCGGGCCCGAGGTCGCGGGGTCCACACCCCGGCTGCGGGAAACGACCAGGCAGGAGGCACCGTACGTGGACTTCGAGTTCTCGCCTGAGCAGATCGCCTTCGTCGAGGAAGTGGAGCGGTTCCTCGACGAGCACGACGACCCGGAGATCTTCGACGTCACCCGGGAGAACATGGCCCAGATCGTCGACACGCCCAAGCGGCGCGCCTTCATGGCCGAGGTGGGGGCCAAGGGCTGGCTCGGGATCACCTGGCCCAAGGAGTACGGGGGCCAGGAGGGGGACGGCGTCTACGAGTACCTCCTCAACGAGTCGCTGGCCCGCCGGGGCGGCCCCCAGATCGGCAAGGGGGTCGGGATCATCGGCAAGACCCTGATCGCCCACGGCTCGGAGAAGCTCAAGCAGGAGTTCCTGCCCAAGATCCTGCGCAACGAGGTCGAGTTCGCCGTGGGCTACTCGGAGCCCAACGCGGGCTCGGACGCGGCGTCGATGCAGCTCAAAGCGACACGGGACGGCGACGGCTGGCGCCTCAACGGGCAGAAGACGTGGACGACCTCGGCGCACTTCGCCGAGTGGTACTGGGTCGGTGCCCGGACCGACCCCGACGCGCCCAAGCACTTCGGCATCACGCTCTTCCTCGTGCCCCTGGACGACCCCGGCATCACGGTGAAGCCGATCTGGACCATGGGCGACGAGCGCACCAACGAGGTGTACCTCGACGACGTGTGGGTTTCCGACGACTACGTGGTCGGCGAGCTCAACCGCGGCTTCCAGTACATCTCCGAGGCCCTCGACCTCGAGCGGTTCACGCTGTTCACCATCTCGCCGATCCTGCAGCGGCTCGAGCTGCTCACCGAGTACGTGCGCACCACCAGCGTCGACGGCGAGCCCATGGCGGCGGACCCGGTGGTCCGCCGGCGCATCGCCCACCTCCACACGGAGGCCGAGGTGGCGCGCGTGCTGGGCCTGAAGTTCGTAGCGGCGTCGTCGAAGGGCGGCGCCCCGCCCACCACCCAGGCGTCCGAGTACAAGCTGTTCACCACCGAGTACTCCAAGCGGCTGGCCGACGCCTCCATGGACCTCGCGGGCCCCGGCGGCCAGCTGCGTGTGCGCACGCCCGACGCGCCTATGGCGGGCCGGGCGGAGTCGACCTACCGCTACACGGTCATCGACACCATCGGCGGCGGGTCGTCGGAGATCCAGAAGAACATCATCGCCCGACGCAAGCTCGGGCTGCCGAAGAACTTCTGATGCCGGCGGGCGCCACCCCCCGTCCGGCGGCGGGCCTGCTGGCCGGCGTGACCGTGCTCGACCTCTCCACGGTGGGGCCCGCGGCGCGCTGCACGCGCCTGCTGGCGGACTACGGCGCTGGCGTGGTCAAGGTGGGTGCCGTCCCCGGGCGCGGCCCGGGTCAGATCGAGCCGCAGTTCTTCGCCTATGGGGGCAGGCGGGGCACGCGCCATGTGCGCGTCGACGTGCGCGACCCCGACGGGCGCGACGCGTTCCTGGTCCTCGCCGGCGGTGCCGACGTCGTCGTCGAGAGCTTCCGGCCCGGCGTGGTCGACAAGCTCGGGATCGGGTACGACGCGGTGCGCGAGCGGAATCCGGGGATCGTCTACTGCTCGACCACGGGCTACGGCCAGAGCGGCCCGCGTGCCGCCTGGGCCGGCCACGACCTCGACTACCTGGCCGTCGGCGGGTTCCTGGCCTCCTCGGGCCGCCGCGCGGACGGCGGTCCCCCCATCCCCGGGGCGACGGTGGCCGACTCCGCCGCCGGCGGCATGCACGCGGCGATGGCGGTGATGGCGGCGCTCTTCGGCCGGGCCCGCACCGGCGAGGGCGCGTACCTCGACGTCTCCGTGGCCGACGGCGTCCTGTGGCTCATGTCCCTGGCCGTCGACGAGTACCTGGCCACGGGGGCCGAGCCCGGTCCCGGCCACGACGTGCTGACCGGTCGCTACGCCTGCTACGACACCTACGCGGCGGCCGACGGCCGTTGGCTGGCCGTCGCGGCCATCGAGCCGAAGTTCTTCGCCAACGTCTGCGGCGCGCTGGGCTGCGAGCGCTGGGTGGGGCACCAGTACGACGACGACGCCCAGGACGCCATCCGGGCCGACTTCGCCGCCGCCTTCGCCACCCGTGCCCGTGACGAGTGGGTGGCGACCCTCGCCGGCGCGGACACCTGCGTGGCACCGGTGCAGTCGGTGGCCGAGTTGGCCGACGACCCGCAGCTGGCCCATCGGGGCGCGCTGGTCGAGGCGCGCCACGACGAGCACGGCACCTTCCGCCAGGTGGGGGCGGTGCTCGCCGGCATGACGCCGCTCGAGGTGCCGGTGCGACTGCCGTCCCCCGGGGCCACGGACACCGACGAGCTGCTCGTGGCCGCCGGCGTGGACGTGGCCCGGGTCGCCGAGCTGCGAGGAAAGGGAGTGATCGCATGAGCACGCCGGAGGCGGCCCTGGCGGAGATGGAGGCGCTCATCGGCGTCCCCCAGTACGAGGAGGAGGGCGAGTTCCCCGTGGAGCGCGGCTACATCTGGACGAGTTGCGCCTCGGTGGAGAACGGCAACCCGCTCTACTGGGACGATGCGGTGGCGGCGGAGGTCACCGACGGGCCGGTCGCGCCACCGTCGATGATCTCGGTGTGGTTCCGGCCGCACCACTGGGCCCCGGGGCGGGTCCAGCAGCACCTGCCGCTGCAGATCCACTTCGACCTCAAGGCCCGGCTCGAGCTGCCCGAGGCGGTCATGACGGACAACACCGTCGTGTTCCACGAGCCCGTGCGCCCGGGCGACGTGCTGCGGACCCGCCAGATCCTGCGTTCGGTCAGCGAGCTCAAGGAGACGAAGCTGGGCGTGGGGCGCTTCTGGGTCATCGACGTGGAGTACGAGAACCAGCGGGGCGAGCTCGTCGGGGTCGAGACGTACACCGGCTTCGGTTACCGGCGCAAGGAGGCATCGTGACCCTGGTGGCATCGTCGGTGGTGCTCGGCGACGTGGAGGTCGGGGACCGGCTCCCCGAGTTGCGCTACGACGTCAGCGCGACGACCGTCGTGCTCGGCGCGCTCGCCAGCCGGGACTGGCGGCCGATGCACCACGACAAGGACTTCGCCGTCGAGCGCAACGGCACCAAGGACATCTTCCTGAACACGCCCAACCAGGCGGCCTGGTTCGAGCGCTACCTGACCGATTGGACCGGACCCTACGGCCGCCTCGGACGCGTGACCTTCAAGATGCGCGGGTCGGTGTTCCCGGGCGACACCATGGTCATCGACGGGGTGGTCGACGGTGTGGAGGTCGACGAGGCGGGGTGCGGATGGGTGTCCCTGGCCATCTCGCTGACGGTCGACGACGACGTGAAGACCACCTGTGCGGCGCGCGTGGCCGTGCCCACCGCGCCAGGGGACAACCCCTGGGCCCGGCGCGGCGCCGCCTGGCAGCCGTGACGGTGATGCCGATGCCGATGCCGATGCCGATGCCGATGCCGATGCCGATGCCGATGCCGGTGCTGATGCCTTCGACGATCCCCGAGAGGAGCTGACGGTGCTCGACCTGGACTTCCGTCCCGAACAGGACATGCTGCGTGAGACCGTGCGCGGCGTGCTGGCGTCCGCCTGCCCCCTGCGGATGGTGCGCGAGCTCGAGGACGACCCCCTCGGGTACTCCACCGACCTTTGGACGCAGCTGGGCAAGCTGGACCTCGTCGGGCTGCTCCTACCCGAGACCCACGGCGGATCGGGGATGACCTTGCTCGAGGGTGTGGTGCTCTACGAGGAGCTCGGGCGCGCACTGGCGCCGGTGCCCCACTTCGTCAGCGCCGTCCTCTCGGGGGGCGCGCTGGCGGCCGCCGGCTCACCCGCGCTCCAGGAGCGGCTCCTGCCCGGGGTGGTCTCGGGTGACACGGTGCTCACGCCGGCATGGCTCGAACCGGGGAACGGGTACGGGCCCAGGGGCATCCAGCTGCGGGCGAGACCCGACGGTCCCGGTTCGTACCGGCTCCAGGGCACCAAGCGCCACGTCGCCTTCGCCTCGGGAGCCTCGGCGTTCCTCGTGCTGGCCCGCACCGGCGACGCAGCGGAGGCGGTCGACCTGTTCGTCGTGGACGCGGCCTCGGCGGGCGTGTCACGCACCCAGCAGATGACCATCGCCTCCGACGCGCAGTACGACGTGTCGTTCGACGACGTCCTCGTCAGCGACGGCGACCGGGTCGGGACGCCGGGCTCGGGCTGGTCCACGTGGGACCGGGTCATGCACGAAGGGATCGTCCTGCTCGCCGCGCAGGCCATGGGGGGCGCGCAACAGGCGCTCGAGATCACGGTCCAGTACGCCAAGGACCGCAAGCAATTCGACAAGCCGCTCGGCGCGTTCCAGGCGCTGGCCCACTACCTGGCCGACGCCCAGACGGCGGTCGACGGCGGGACGACGTTGGTGCACGAGGCGGCCTGGGCCGCGTCCAACGGGCGGGCGGTCGCCAAGCTCGCGCCCATGGCCAAGCTCTTCGCCTGCAATACGTACCGCGACGTCACCGCCATGGCCCAGCAGGTCTTCGGCGGGATCGGGTTCACGCTGGAGTTCGACATCCAGCTCTACTTCCGCCGGGCGAAGCAGCTGCAGATGACCTGGTGGGACAGCCGGTACCTGGAGGAGCTCGTCGCCGCCGCCGTGCTCTAGTCCGCCAGCTGAGGCAACACCTTGTCCACGAAGAGCTCGAGCGACGACCACGCCAGCACGGGATCCAGACCGGCGACGAGTGGCTTGAGCTTGAGGCTGGCCGTCGGGCCGATGGTCCGGGCGAGGGCCACGCAGTCGTCCGGCGTCACCACGGCGTAGAGGCCCTGGTCGCGCACCGATCGGAGGTCGGGGAGCGTGCGCCACGGGTTGGCCGCAGGCTGTGGCCGGGCCCAGTCCCCGTAGGCGGCGGTCTCGTAGAGCGCGTGCGGCCCGAGCTGGTCCCAGGCGCGCTCCGGGTCGTCGGCCACGAAGACCCACATCGGGCCGGCGGGGGAGAGCACGAGGCCGTCGCCCTTGCCCAACCGCCGGCACTCGGCCCGGTATGCCTCCTCGAGCACCCGGTCCGGCGCCGGCGGCAAGAACGCGTCCCCGAGCCGGGCGGCCCGCTTCGGTGCGCGGCCGCCGATGGCGATGAACGGCCGCGGTCGCTGGACGGGTCCGGGGGTGACGCACACGGGGCGGCCCGCGTAGGTGAAGGACTCGCCCGACAGCGCCCGCACGAAGGCGCGGGCCTTCTCCTCGAACAGCGCGCCCCGGCGGTCGAAGGGGACGCCGAACATGGCGAACTCCGCCTCCACGTAACCGGGCACGAGCGTGAGCTCGAGACGCCCGCCACTGAGGATGTCGAGGACGGCGGCGTCCTCGGCGGCCGCGATCGGGTCGCGCAACGTGAGGACGAGCGCCGAGAGCATGACCCGCGCCTCGGTGGTGCGGGCCGCGACCGCACCACCGAACACGAAGGGGGACGGCAGGAACCCATCGGGCGACCCGTGGTGCTCGGAGACGACGATCCTCGGGCACCCGCGGGCATCCGCCCATGCGCACATCTCGAGGGCCTCGTGGTAGAGGACGTCCCGGCGGGCCCCGAAGTCCGGGGCGCGCAGATCGTGGAGCAGGACCCAGTGCACGCGGTCGGCGGGGGCTCAGGCCCCCGTCTCGGCCCCGAGGGTGAAGCCGGCGAGGAAGACGTCGGCCTCCGCCATCCGGGGAAAACGGCTGGTCAGGCGCCGGAACCGGGCGTTGTGGGACGGCTCGACGAGGTGGGCCAGCTCATGGACGAGCACCGCGTCGAGGACCCAGTCAGGCACGACCCGGAGCCGGTCCGAGATCCTGATCTCCCGGGAGTGCGAGGTGCACGAGCCCCATCGGCGCCGCTGGTTGGAGACCCAGCGGATCGACCGCGGCCGGACACCGCCGAGATAGGTGTCCGACAGGTCCGCGGCCCTCGCCTCGAGGTCGCGGTCGGACGCCCCCACGTGGGGCCGCTGGGCGAGGACCCGCTGGACGAGCCCGTCGACGAGCTCGACCCGGTCCGCCCGGGGGAGCCGCTCGGGCAGCACGACGACCACCCGGCCGTCCTGCCAGAACGCGCTGGCGGTCTTGCGCCGGCGCGGGCTCGTGCGCACCTCGACGGGGGGCTTGTGCGGCCGGGTGCCGCGGGCGGACTTCACAGCCTTCATGGGAATGATTCTGTCGTCGCGTCGTCGCGACGGGAAGCGCGGGGATGTGAATTTCGCGTTTCGCGTTTCGCGTCTCGGCGACGCGGGCGCCGTCAGGCGGTGGCGCCGGCCCCGGTCCCGCCCGTCGGCGCGGCGGGGCCGGTCGGCGTCGTCGGCCCCGCGCCGCCGGGCCCGGCCCCCGGTCCGGTCGACGCGCCGCCCGGGAGCCTTGGCTTCACCGCGAGCGTCCGGACGACGACCACCAGGAACCCGGTGACGAGCAGGACGACGAGGGTGCCCAAGATGCCCGGATTGCCCCACCAGACGAGCACCAGGACCGCAAGGCCGACGAGCACGCCCTGGACGACGCCCTTGTTGGCGGCCACCCATTGCCCCACCGGGCCGAAGTCCCAACCCCGGTTGCGGACGCCCTGTTCGACCCAGCGGTAGGCGCGCACGACCGCTCGCCGCAGGGCCACCACCGGCCGCGACGGACCGGCCAGCCAGGCCCCGAGCGCCACCAGCACCCCGATCCCGAAGAGCACGCGCAGACCGGTGCGCAGGTAGCGCAGGAGCGTGTCGAACAGCGCGGCGGAGGCTTCGGGGGTGAGGGCGTGGCCCGCGGACGCCGAGATCAGGAACGATCGGGCCAGACCCAGGATGATGGCCAGCACGGCCATGGATACGGCGAGCCCGATCCCGCACCACATGAGCGCCCGGCGCCGTCGCGTCGACACCGCCACGGCCCCCGCATAGCAGGCGATGGCCAGGAAGGGGAGGAACAGCGCCAGGTGGTTGAGGAGCTTGGTCGCCTGCTGGGCCTTGACGAGCCCGCGTGACTGCAGCAGGACGATCTGGAGGTTGATCTTGCTGATCGGCAGCTTGTCGAAGACGGTGATGCCCCGGCTGTCCAGTTGCGTGATGACGTTCTGGGCGAGGGCATGGAGGTCGAGTGACACCGTCCCGTTCTGGTTGGCCTTCAGCGCGCTCGGGCCGTTGCCGGTGAGCACGGAGACGAGCGCGGTGTGCACCTGCCGGTTCATGGCGACCCAGACCTGGTTGAACTGGTTGGACGAGATGACCTTGTCGGCGATGTTGTAGGTCTGCGACTTGATGGCGTTGCTGAGCGGCGCGGCGATGAAGTCGGCCTTCGGCGGGAGGACGCTGGCGATCTCGCTCTGGACGTTGAAGTGGCTGAAGAGCTGGTTGGTCACCTGAGTGGCCATGACCGACGCGATGGCGGGATTCTTCGACAGCGGTGCGATGTTCGACACGTACCGGTCTGTGTTCAGGACCTGGTTGCGCACGAACACGGTGATGCCGGCGATCGGGGCGAGCACACTGCCGAGGACGATCAGGATGACCGCGGCGACCGAACGCAGACGGCGCTTGCCCGTCGGCGTCGCGCCGGCCTCAGCAGAGGCGCCGGCGGCCTTGGCGTCGGCCAGCTGCTTGCGCAGCTCGTCGACCTCGTGACGAAGCTCGTCGACCCCCTCGGTCGCGGCGTCGGCCTCGGGCCCGCCCGCCCCGGCCGCGGCCTCGCTGCCAGTCTCGGCCGCCCCCGACTCCCCGGCTCCGGCAGGTGTGTCGCTCACCGATCCTCTTCCTCGTCCCTGGGCCGGCGTCGCCAACTGCGCACGCCCGCGCCGCGGTCCCCGCCTTCGGACGGTACCAGCGGAGGGTCCGAGGTCACAGGGCCGAAGGTCCCGCTACCCTCGGGCTTCGTGGAGGATTCGCAGGCCGGCGGGGGGCGCGGGGCAGGGATCGTCCTCGCCACGTTGGCGGCCGGGCAGTTCCTCATGACGTTGGACACCTCCGTCATGAACGTCTCCATCGCCACCGTCGCCAAGGACGTGGGGACCACCGTCACGGGCATCCAGACCGCCATCACGCTCTACACGCTCGTCATGGCCATGTTCATGGTCACGGGCGGCAAGATCGGTGCACTGATCGGCCGGCGTCGTGCCTTCGCCATCGGGTGCGTCGTCTACGGCGTCGGGTCGTTCACGACCGCGGTGTCGCAGAACCTGGCCACCCTCATCATCGGCTGGTCGTTCCTCGAGGGCATCGGCGCCGTCCTGATCCTCCCGGCCACCGTGGCGCTGGTAGCGGGGAACTTCGGCCCCTCCGAACGGCCGCGCGCCTTCGGCCTGGTCATGTCGGCCGGTGCCATGGCCGTGGCGGTGGGTCCGCTGGTGGGTGGATTGTTGACGACGTACGCGTCGTGGCGTTGGGTCTTCGCCGGGGAGGTCGTGATCGTCTTCGGCATCCTCATACTTGCCCGGCGCATCGCGGATGCGCCGCCCTCGCGACGACCGGAGCTCGATTTCGTGGGGACCCTCCTGTCCGCGGTAGGGCTCGGGTTCTTCGTGTTCGGTGTCCTGCGCTCCTCGATGTGGGGCCTCGTGCAAGCCAAACCCGGTGCACCCTCGCTCTTCGGTGTCTCGGCAGCGGCGTGGCTCATGCTCGGCGGCGGCACCGTCATCTTCGCGTTCCTCGCCTGGGAGCGACGGCGGGTCAGGGAGCGGCGCGAACCACTTGTCGATCCCGGCATGCTCGAGAACCGCCAGTTGCGCGGTGGGCTCACCATCTTCTTCTTCCAGTACCTGCTCCAGGCGGGGATGTTCTTCGTGGTGCCGTTGTTCCTCTCCGTGGCGCTCGGGCTGTCCGCCCTGCAGACCGGTGTCCGGCTGCTGCCGCTGTCGATCACCCTTCTGCTCGCCGCGGCAGGCATCCCGAGGTTCTGGCCCAAGGCCTCGCCGCGGCGCGTCATCCAAGTCGGGCTCCTTGCGCTGTTCGGGGGCATCGTGTCACTGCTGGCGGCCCTGGACCTGGGGGCGGACGCGTCCATCACGACGGTGCCGATGCTCCTCGCAGGTCTCGGCATCGGCGCGCTCGCGTCGCAGCTCGGTGCCGTGACCGTCGGATCGGTCCCCGACGAGCAGAGTGCCGAGGTCGGCGGGCTGCAGAACACGGTGACGAACCTGGGCGCCTCGCTCGGGACGGCGCTGGCGGGCTCGGTCCTCATCGCCAGCCTCACGCTCACGTTCTTCAACGGGATCGCCCACAACCCGGCGGTCCCCGCCCATGTGACCAGCCAGGCGACCGAGCAACTGGCGGCGGGCGCACCGTTCATCTCGGACACCCAGCTCCAGGCTGCGCTCGACCGGGCCGGTGTGCCGCCCGAGACTGCGACCGCCATCGTGGACGAGAACGAGAAGGCCCGGATCAAGTCGCTGCGGTCGTCGCTCTTCGTGCTCGCCATGCTGTCGTTGCTGTCGCTCTTCTTCAGCCGCAGGATCCCGAAACACCAGGTGGGAGTGCCCGAACCGGGGTCGGCCGAGGCACAGTAGGGACTTTCGATCCTTTCCCGGGGTGCTCGGATCGTGGCACGATTTGGCTGCTCACGAACGAATCGGGAGGGGCTCGTGACTGGATCCGACTATCCGCTGCTGAACGCGTTCTGGACGATCTTCCTGTTCTTCTTGTTCGTCTTCTGGCTGTTCATCCTGTTCCGGATCATCTTCGACATCTTCAGGAGCCACGACCTCGGGGGGTGGGGCAAGGCGCTGTGGTTCATCTTCATCCTGTTCCTCCCGTTCCTCGGCGTGGTCGTGTACCTGATCGCCCGGGGCGGCAAGATGCACGAACGGGACGTCCAGATGGCCCAGGCCCAGGATCAGGCCTTCCGGTCCTACGTGAAGGAAGCAACCGGGAGCTCGGCCGACGAGCTGGCGAAGCTGGCGGACCTCAAGGCCAAGGGCGTGATCACCGATGCGGAGTTCGAACAGGCCAAGGCCAAGCTCCTGTCCTGACTCAGCAGCTCTCGGTCGCGGCGCTGCCTTCGGGCCGCCTGGGCCGATCAGGCGCAGGGTTAGCTGCGCCGAGTCGATACCGAGCGGTCTGGCGCTTCGTTGGCCAGGCGGTGCGTTCGTCGGAATCAGGAGGTACTGCGCAACGCACAGGTCCGCGAGAGGAGGTCTCGCCTACAATCGGCGCTTGCCGGGCAGGAGGGGGACTCGACATGACCCAGGCTCACGGGCACACCGAGATGCGGTCGGTGTTGTTCACGGACCTGGTGGGCTCAACCGAGCTTCGGGTCCGGTTGGGGGAAGAGCCTGCGGACGAGCTGCGCCGTGACCACGACCGGATGCTCACCGCGGCTGTGAAGGACCACGGCGGCGGGGTCGTCAAGGGCCTGGGCGACGGGATTATGGCCACGTTCACCTCGGCTTCCGACGCCGTCGCCGCCTCCGTAGCCATTCAGCAGGCGGTCGAGCTTCACGGGCGCCGCGTTCCGGACCAGGCCTTCGCGGTGAGGATCGGCATCTCCGTCGGCGACGTGACCCTCGAGATGGGCGACGTGTTCGGCGTGCCCGTGGTCGAGGCATCTCGCTTGTGCGAGTCCGCCAACGGCGGCGAGATCCTCGTCGCCGAGCTCATCCGGGTGCTGTGTCGCGGGCGGGGTGGGTTCCAGATCGAGCCCTTCGGCGACCTCGCGCTCAAGGGGCTCGCCGAGCCGCTGGCCACATGTCGGGTGTTCTGGGAGCCTGCCGAGGACACGATCCCCGGCACCGAGGCAATGATGCGTTTCCCACCGCTCCTGGCCGTCGGAGCGCCATACGTAGGGCGCGACGCGTTGCTGGGGCACCTCGATGAGACGTTCGCCCAGACATCGCAGTCGGGGTGTCGCATGACCCTGCTGGCAGGTGAGCCAGGAGTGGGAAAGACGCGTACCGCCGCCGAGCTGGCCCATCGGGCACACGCGGCAGGCGCCGTGGTTCTCTACGGACGCTGTGACGAGGACATCGGGGCTCCGTACCAACCGTTTATGGAAGCGCTCGATTTCTACACGACGGAGTGCCCCCGGCCGGTGCTCGGCCGCCTGCGCGCCGAGCTCGCGCGCCTCCTTCCCCAGCTGGTCGATCGGGTGCGCGATCTCGGCCAGCCCATCGCTTCGGACCCGCGCTCCGAGGAGCACCTGCTCTTCGAGGCCACCGCGTCCTGGCTCGTCGACCTCGCCGTGGCCGGCCCCGTCGTCCTCGTGCTCGACGATCTGCACTGGGCGGACAAGCCGACGCTGGTGCTGCTCCAGCACGTGCTGCGGGGCGGGATCACGGCGGGCGAGCCGTGCAAGCTGCTCGTACTGGGTACTTATCGCGACACTGACATCGATCGGTCTCATCCCCTATCAGGCGTCCTCGCCGACCTGCGGCGCCTGCCCATCGTCGAGCGCAGACCCGTGACGGGGCTCAACGAGGCCGAAGTCGAGCTCTTTATCGCCACCGCGGCGGGCCACGAGCTCGACGACGAGATCCGGGCCATGGCCCAGGCTGTCTACGACGAGACGGAGGGCAACCCCTTCTTCGTAGCCGAGGTGCTACGGCACCTAGTGGAGACAGGCGCCGTGGTACGGCGCGACGCGCGCTGGTCTCTCGCCGACCCTGGCACTCTGTCGGTGCCCGAGGGCGTGCGTGACGTGATTGGGCGCCGCCTGTCGCGGCTGTCGGCTCAGGTCAACGAATTGCTGTCCATCGCGGCCATCGTGGGGCGCGATTTCGACGTCGAGCTGCTGGCCGAGCTCAGCGACCTCACCGAATCGGTGTTGCTCGACGCCCTCGATGAGGCCGTCGGCGCCCGGATCATCGACGAGACGAGACCCGACCGGTTCCGGTTCTCTCATGCGCTCATCCGTTCCACCCTCTACGAGGAGCTCTCGGCCACGCGGCGCCGACGCCTGCACCGGCGGGTGGCAGAGGCGTTGGAGAAGCTGCACCCCGAGGACGTGGTGGCTCTCGCCTACCACTACGTCGAAGCCGGGCCCGAGGGAGGGCTCCTCGCCCGGGCCATCCGCTACTCCCTTTCCGCTGCCGAGCAGTCGCTTGCGGCCCGGGCCCTGGGCGACGCCGAGCGCCGTTTCCGCCAGGTGCTGGAGGTGCTTGAGGAGGCCGACCTCGATGACGAACGGCCCCGGCTGGTCGCCCAGTGTGGCCTGGGTGAGTGCCAGCGCGATCAGGGCAACCCCGCCTTCCGCGACACGCTCCTTGTCGCAGCACGCGAGGCGCGTGCGGCAGGTGATACTGAGATGTTCTTCCGGGCGGTGCTGAGCAACTCGCGTGGCTTCAGCCTCATCGGCGTGCTCGACCGCGAGCGGGTGGAATTGTCCCGGGCCGCGCTTGACCTTGTGGGGCCCGAGCCGAGCCCGGCCCGAGCCAGGCTCCTTTCCCTTCTGGCCGCGGACCTCGTCTTCGAGCACGAATATCTGGACGAGGCTTGCCGTTTGGCCGAGGAGGCGGAGGCCATCGCCCGGGGGCTGGACGATCCCGTCTTATTAGCTCGGGTCCTGGTCGACACCGCGTTTGCGATGGTGTCCCTCGACGGGGTGGACGAGCAGCTGTCGAGGCGGGAGGAGGGCACCCGCCTAGCCGATGCCACGGGGGATCCCGCCCTGCGGGCGCTGGCGCGTTACCACTGGTCGGCGACACTCCTGATGGCGGCGGACATGCCCCGGTCCCGTGAAGTGCTCTCCGAGGGGATCGCCATTGCCGCCGAGGCGTCACCCAGTGTGCAGTGGATGATGCAGACCACCGGGATCCGCCACCTTCTCCTCGATGGGCGGATGACAGAGGCGCTTGTGCTCAACGACGAGTGCATGGCCATGGGGCAGGAGCTGGGTGAGCAGGATGCGTCCTCGTGGTGGGCGGCGCTCCTCACCAACGTCGCCTGGCAGCGCGACGATGTCGGCTGGATGGCCGAACAGTGCAAGGCGTTCGCCGATCACTTCTCGGGGACACTCGTCTGGCGCAGCTGCGAGGTGGTAGTGCTGACGCATGCGGGCCGCAACGAGGAGGCCCGGGCTGTGCTGCGTGACTACGGCATCACCCCCGACAAGGTGAGCCAAGAGAAGTTCCCGGGGTGCGGACCCGTGCAGCTTGCCCACGCAGCCCTGAATCTCAAAGACCCGAAATTGGCCGAGGCGGTCGCCCGCACAATCCGTCCCTATAGGGGGCTGTGGTCGCACTTCTACCTGGCGGCCTTCTCTCCGGTGAGCTGGGCGTTGGCCAACTGCGAGTGGGCAATGGGCCGTCTCGATGCCGCCGTCGATCTCCTCGAGGAAACGTTGTCGCAGCTCGAGGAGGCTGGCGCCGCTGGGCTCCTACCTAGCTTCTACGTCTATTGCGCAGAGTTGCGCCTACAACGGGGCGCGCCTGGGGACGCGGAGTGGGCCAAGGACGTACTGGAGCGGGCGCAAGAAGGCTCCGCCTTCATCGGCGCCCCTAACATCTCCCGCAAGTGCGAAGAGCTCATCACCCAACTCCCATCCTGAGCAAAGGGCTGGATCGTCCTGTAACTGCAATTCCCGAGCCTTAGACCCCTGACCTGGCCGGCCCCCGTATCCCAGGGGGCGATGGCTCTGGCAATTCCGAGCGCTCTCGCGGCCCGGAAATCGTGGTTGTTCGAAACGGCGCCAGCTCCTGACTGCGTCTGGGCCGAGGGCTCTTGCAAGACGCCTTTGGGAAGTGAACGACGAACTGGGTGAACCGGTAGATCCGGCTCACACTTGAGATCAGTCAGGCACGGAGGGTTTGGCGATCCCCAAGCTGAAGAGGGTTCGCTGCCAGACGTCAGCCAGGGTCGCAGCCGCAAGCTGGACATCTGTTGTTGCACCAGGCCTGAACGTTTCGAGGAGATAGCGAATCGTCATCGCGACAAGTGCCCGAGCGGTCTCGTGGGGCTCAGCGATGTCACACGATCCCTCCTCGCGGAGGCGGACGACGAACTCGGCGCAGCGGTCCGTGATGTCGCGGACGAACGCCCGCCAAGTCTCCCCGATCTCGGTTCCCGTGCCCGCGGCCTGGTCGAAGGCCAACAGCAAGCGAGCGTGGTCCTTAACCATCGTGACGAACTCAAAACCGGCCTCGAGGCCGGTTCGGGGATCCTGCAACCAACTGTCAGCCGCCTGACCAAGTTCGCCCCCGATCTGGCCAAAGCGACGAAGCAGCACCGCATCGAGGTCCGGGAAGTACCGATAGAACGTGGTCCTCGACAGACCCGTGGATGCCATGACCTCCTCGACGGTGAGGTCCCGGAAGTCGTGGTCGACGAGGAGGGCCTCGGTGGCGTCCAAGATGGCCTGCTCGGCGGCTCCTCGGCGTTCGCGAGCTCGCCGGCGCAGCGCCGGGCTGGAGGGGCTCACCAGTCGGTCCCCCCTCGTGACACCTCGTGTGACACACTGTCAGTCACATCGTCACCCTACAGCCGGCGATTCCGGAAAGGTCATCACCCATCATGCCCTGCTCACAGCCCCTGCTGGTCCACGCCGACGGTGCCGTGACGTGCGCGGTCCTTGGGTGCGTCGAGGACGTGCCCCTCGCAGTGGCGGTCCGGGACCATCAGCTTGTACTCAACTGCCAGGTGCTCTCCACGCGGGCCTGCCCACGGTGCTTCCCGAAGGGCTTGCCTTCGGGTCTGCCGAGTTGCCTCGGGACTGCGATCGTCCATGCCGACCTCAGCATGGAGTGTTCGTCATCGCGCTGTAGGAGTGGTCCCGCGCAAAGCCCCGGACTGTGGTTGGCCAGACACTACGAGATCCGCTCGTGCAACCGCCGATTCAATGGTTGTGAGCTTTGCGGTGACGTTGTGAGGGGGGGCGAGGATCGAGCGCTCGATTGACTGGCGGGTAGCGCGACCATTGGATCAAGTCGGTTACTGCAGCGTCAAAGCGCGGCCGCGGTTGCGGCGAGCTGCGTGGCCTGGGCGCCGGGGTCGGTCCAGCAGCGGCCGTACTCCCAGCCGGCGCGGGCGACGGCGGCAAGCCGGTCCGGGCGGGCCAGGGCGGCGCCCACCACGTCGGCCACGTCGTCGCCCGCGGGGTCGTAGAGCAGGCAGAGCTCGCCGCGCTCCCAGCGTTCGGGCTCGGGCACTTGCACCAGGCGATGCAGTGCCTCGGAGAGGACGGCCCGCCCGCGAGCCCATCCGTCGGCGTGGCGGAACGTCAGGTAGCCGTAGCCGGCGGGCGCGAGCACGATGCGGGAGTGGTCGAGCTCGTGTACGTAGCGGCGCCGCAGCTGGCGGCGCACCTCGGGTTCGGCCCAGTACTGCGCTTGGCGCACCACCACGCGCTCCGCCGGTAGCGCCTCGCGCAGGCGTCGCACCAGGTGGCCCCGATACCGCCGGTCGCGGGTGTCTACGGGTGAACCCGCCCAGCCCGGGTCCCGGTACGCGCCGGCGAAGTGCACGTCCCAGGTGGTCGCGGCGGTGGCCGCCGGCTCCGACCGCCGGCGCACGAGCGGGGGATAGGGGAGCGCCAGTGTCCGCCGAGGGCCGCCCTCGAGCGGCAGCTGGGGGCCGGCCACGAGGTCGGCCCGGGCCACGTAGCGACGCAACCGATCCCGCCAGTGCAGGGGACCCTGCCAGCCCCGGGCCGGGTCGTCCCAGCTGTCGAAGGGGTAGTAGACGACGGTGGGCCGGCGCGATGCGTCGGCCACGCGCGCCGCGGCCTCGAAGTCTCGGCGAGTCCAGGTGCACTGCGGCATGGGAAGCACGACGACGTCGGGGCGGCTGGCCACCATCGACATCGCTGACGTCACTGCGCTCTTGGTCCACCAGTTCGGGAATTGGTCGGCCTCCAGGGCCAGGACCCGCAGGCGGCGGCGCATAGCGTCCTTAGAACTCGGTGTTGCCCTGCATCTCGACCCACTGCTGGTTGGGGTCGACCCATTGCGCGCCGCCCGGACGCGTCACACCGCCACCACCGAGGGAACGGCCCACGCCGATCAGGTTGTTGAGCGGCATGGCCATCTCGAACCCGCCGAAGGCGAACCCCGACACCTCGCTGGTCGCTTCCTCCACGTCCAGGCGCAGCGCGTCGACGATCGCAGCGCGCTCGTCGTCGGTCAGGTCGAACGACGACAGTGCGTCGGCGCCGTCCTCGACGACGGCGCCGGCCAGCTCCCGGTCGCCGCGGATGCGATCGACCGCTTCGTCCACCCCGGCTCTGCTCATGTCGCTCCTCCGTCCCCACGTGTCGACGTCGGGCAATAGACGGACAGTGTGGCAAGGAGTTACGAGCAGTGCGGAGCGGGCACCGGCGGCGACGGTTGGGGCGGGTGCCTGTCAAGGCGGTCGCCGGTGCGGTCGAGCCGGTCGACAAGGCTCTGACCTGGGTCATTCTTGGTGGAGGCGATGGGACGATGGTCGAACCCCGGACCTGTTGGCGAGACGAGAAGAGAGGGAGATCGCCTGCTTTCGGAGCGATCGGGAAATTGGGACGGGGTTTAGGCCCAGCGGAGGGGCGCATAACCGGCAGATTCGGACGGTGCGCCGGGGCGAGTACCTCGCCGAGTGTCTGTCGCATCGGTCGGTGCTCCAAGCGGGAGGCATGACCGCGTCAAGCGCCATGTGGCCAGGAAGAGCTCGCGCGAGCCATTGCCAGAGTTCAGAACATCAGCGATACACAGAATCCCAGAGCCGTCGCGGCTCCGGCGAGGTCACCAGCTTGCTCAAAGGCGAACGGCATCAGCGAGTCGGTGAGCATGGCCAGAAGACCCCCGGCCGCGAGTGCCGCTGCCCGATCGCCGTTCACACCCGAAATCGAATGAGCAACAAGGTAGGCGACCCCTCCTTGCCTCGCCGCCTCCGAATCGACGTTCCACCAAGCGGTCAGCTCCGAGGAAGACGGCGGCACCGAGCAACATCCACAAGGCGAATTGCAGACGATCAAGGACCTTTGCTTGGGCAACGAGATCGAAGGCGATGGCCTCGATCAGCGCTCCCGCGCCATAGCCGGCGAGGAGACCAATGAGCTTGCGCGGGAAGTGCACCCAGTAGACGAGCAGTCCGCCGATCAGCAATGCCGATTGCGCCACGGCTGCCAGGAGGATCGCTTTGGGCACACTGCCAGGTTGACGCAACCTGAACCGCTATGCCGGTGCGCCCCGCAAACCCCAAACGGGCGAACAAATGGTGATCCAGGTCGTCTCGTGTATCGAAGTGGACCGGGCGCAACGTGCCGCGGGCGAGCGGTCGGTGGCGTCGGCCTGGTGACCTGTAATGGCGAGCCGGAGCGAGCCGGAGCGCTTTCACCATTCGGCCTGGCCTGATGCCCGACCCGCCCCGAGCAGGTCCCGGCAGTCCCTAGCGGTCAATATCGGCGAGAATCTCCATGTGGATCGAACCCAGCCCCAACGCGTCGACGAGACCTGTCACATCTGGGACCGTGCCGGCCATCTTGTCACCCAAGGTTCGCAGCTAGCGGGGATCAGGCTCAACGGGACCACCCCGACGCCAGAGGCGGCGAAGTGACCGAGGACCCGGCGTTCGTCACCCTCGACGACGCGCAGCTTGCCTTTCTCGACTCCCTCGGAGAGCGGCGACCGGTGGTCGTCGGTGAGTACCTGATCCGGGAGGGAGACCTCACATACGATTTCTTCGCGTTGGTCAGCGCCGAGGTCGACATCATCTTGACGGTCGATGGTCGCGAGAGCCTCATGGCCCATCATGGGCCTGGTCGCTTTCTCGGTGAGCTCAGCCTGCTGAGCGGACTGCGCGCATTCCTCTCGGCGAAGGTGACCGATCCGGGAGAAGTTGTCGTCGTGCCACGCGAACGGTTGCGTCAGGTGATGGCGGCCAACCCGCAGCTCGGCGACACGATCCTCGCTGCCTTTATTGCTCGTCGTGAGCGTGTGTTGACGGCAGCCGCACCGGCCATCAGGGTAATCGGGTCGCGATTCTCGCCCGAGTCGCTCAGGGTGCGGGAGTTTCTAACCCGAATCCGCGTGCCACACGAGTGGCTGGACCCCGATCGAGATGCCCAAGTGGAGGACCTCCTGCGGGGGTTCGGTGTCGCCGCACGTGAGCTTCCGGTCGTGATCGCCTCCGGATCCGTCCTGCGGCGCCCCAGTCCTGGAGAGCTATCGAGTTATCTCGGGTTGACGGTCGAGCGCCTTCCAGAGCGCTTTTTCGACCTGGTCGTCGTGGGTGGTGGTCCTGCGGGGCTAGCGGCCGCCGTGTACGGCGCCTCCGAGGGTCTTGGCACGTTGGGTGTAGAGATGACCGCACCCGGCGGACAGGCCGGGATGTCCTCAAGGATCGAGAACTACCTCGGGTTCCCCATGGGCCTCTCTGGGTCGGAGTTAACGCAGCGGGCCGTCATCCAGGCGGAGAAGTTCGGCGCCAACCTCACCGTGCCGTGCACGGCGGTCTCTCTGCGCAATCAGGCTGGGCACCTGGTCGTCCGACTCAGCGACGGCAGCGACGTCGCCGGTCGGGCCGTGATCGCCGCAACCGGCGCCGCCTACCGCCGGCTCGACGCGCAACGGGTCAGTGACTTCGAGGGCGCTGGCGTCTACTACGCGGCCACCGAGATGGAATCTCGCATGTGCGGAACGGCCCCGGTCGTGGTCGTCGGGGGCGGCAATTCCGCCGGGCAGGCGGCCCTCTTCCTCAGCCAAGGTGGGTGCGCTGTGACACTGGTGATCCGGGGAGCGGATCTCGGGGAGAAGATGTCGCGCTATCTGGTGGAGCGGATCGAAGCCGACCCACATATCACCCTACGAACGCGCACGACGGTCGTTGCGCTGGATGGCGAAGAGACCCTACGCGCACTGTGCCTCAAGGGTCCTGACGGCGAGACCACGGTGGAGTGCGCTGGCCTGTTCTCCTTTATCGGTGCCGATCCCTCTTCGGCGTGGCTGTCCGGCTGTGCCGCACTGGATGAGGCCGGCTTTGTACTCACGGACTCATCGCTCGCGCCTGAGCAGCTGGCCGATGGCTGGGAGGCGCAGGCACGCCCACCGCTGCCTTTCGAGTCGAGCTATCCAGGGCTCTTCGCCGTCGGCGATCTCCGCTCGGGTTCCACCAAGCGGGTCGCCGCCGCGGTGGGTGAAGGTTCAGCAGCCGTGCGGTCGGTCCACCAGTATCTGGAGTTCTCCTCCTGAAGGCGTACATCTCCTCACATCGTGTATTCGTGAGCCCTCGACCATCCGATAAGCGCTACGGCCTGAGGCCGGAGGCATTCTCGGGCGGTCTAGGCCAGTGATGGGATGTTGCTGGCGCTGTCGAGTGCGTATCGCTCTACTTCAAGTGCCGCTCAGCTGCTTCAACACAGGTAGTTCAGCAGGGCACACTTCGGAACTTGCTGATACGGTCTCCCGGTGTTACGGCGGACGGACAAGGAGAAGAGCCTGATGGCAGTGTTCAACGGCGCGTTCCCGATCCTTCCCGGCATAGAACAGGGAGCCAGGGACTTCGCGGCCACGTGCATTGGGGAGCGCCGCACGGGGTTCGAGGCTCAGTTGGCTAGGGGCGGACTTACCCGGGAGACTTGGGCTCTGCAGGAGACCCCGATGGGGAGCTTCATGTTGGTTTGGTTTGATGGTCCCGACATCGAGAAGGCGTTCACGGAACTCGCCACCTCTGACGACGAGTTCACCATCTGGTTCCGTGGCCAAGTCAAGGATGTGACTGGCGTCGACCTGGGCGCTCCACCCGAAGGCCCGCCCCCCGACGTACTGGTTGACTGCACCCCCTGAAGAACGACTGAGTAACCGACCTGGATGTGCCGGGAGAGTTCGCCCCGGCTCCCACCGTTACCATCCTCAAGTGCCGGTGGTGAGCCTTCCGGATGGGCGTCAGCTGGGATATGCGGTCGTCGGCGACCCAACAGGCATTCCCGTCGTTGGACTGCACGGCACCCCGGGTTCGGCTCGACAGCTCGCCGCTCTCAGTGAGCCGGCGCGGGCCCGGGGGGTTGCACTCGTCACGCCTGACCGTGCCGGATACGGCCAATCAACCTATGACCCAAGACGGAGCATCGCATCGAACGCCCGGGACATCGGTGCGGTCCTGAGGTCACTGAACATCGACCGATGCAGCGTCATCGGGCTGTCAGGGGGCGGGCCCTTTGCCTTGGGCTGCGGTGTCGTTTTGGGGGAGCGCGTGACCGCCGTTGCCACCGTAGGCGCGGTCGCCCCCATGGTGCCGAGGGACCCTTCCCTTCCTCCTGATCGCCTTGTGGCCCGGGTTGCCCGGAGATCAGAAGCCGGTGCCCATGCCTTGTTTGCAGTCATGGTCCGCAGAGGGCGAACCCACCCCGAGCACGCTCTCGACCAGTTCGCCTCGCTCCTTGCGGAGCAAGATGCCCGCCTACTGCGCGAGGCAGGCCCGGTTCGGGCCGCCTTTCTGGACGATTTCCGCCATCCCTCACCGACGGCGGCGAGAGCCGCGGCTCGGGATTTCTGGCTCTTCGAGCACCGGTGGGACGTGAACCTCGCCGACATGGCCGTGCCCTGTGATATCTGGCATGGAACACAAGATCGGAATGTGCCGGTGGCCCACGCCAAATCGATTGCCAAGGTCTGTCCCACAGCTCGCCTCCACCTTGTTGACGGAGGCGGCCACATGTTGCTTGGGGAACTCGACGATATCTTGTCCTCTCTGCACCCGGCTTAGTGTCCAAAATGACGCCGATCTCACCCGCCCGATATGTGATGTGTTGAAGGAGCGGGGCCTCCGCTCCTCGTGAAAGGTCCGAGCGCCCAGTAGGACACTCGGGGCTTCCACAACCAAACCTCTGACGAAGAGGAGGAGGCCCCAATGAGACACTACGTAATCGCCGTCGCTCGGTCGTCTTCACCATGGACGGCGAGGGCAACCGCCTGGGCTGCAAGCGCATCGTCAACGAGCCGAAGGCGTTCCTTGATGCGGTCCTCGAGGAGCAGATCGCGTAAGTGCTTGAGCCCTCCCGGCCGTTGGCCGGACCACACCATGCGCGCCGAATGGTCGGCGGAGACATGCCTCGGCAGGCCGAGCCTGCCCGCCCTCACGACCTGGGGGAGATGGTGTGGACACCCGCGGCGCACGCCGCATGACATCGATAGCCGAACCCGCGCCTCAGTTCACGCCGGAGGCTTGGCGACGCGCGCCCACATTCACGCAGCTGCCAGAGTCGTCACGAACGAACCACACCCCGACCCCTTGACACGGCCCCGCTCCTTCAGACATGCCGTGTGAGGGCGCTTTCGGCCGTACTCGCGGGGTCGCACTCGTCGTTGCCTTCCCAGGTGAATTCGACTCGGGCCTGTGCGATGAACCGGAAGCTCCCTGTTCTGTCCCGCCGGGACTCCATGAACGCGGGGACGACCAGATCGAGGACGTCGGCATCCCACTTGTCCATGACCGTGGTTCGCCACTTGCCCGACGGGCAGTCCTGAACGGCGGGGTTTGACATTCATGCCGGCTCACTGACTGGAGGCAGAGCCCGCTCGTCTGGCACGCCCGGGTCGATCAACGCCAGCGAGCCCATCACCGCGGCAGCTTGGCGGTCGGCGGCTTCCACGAAGTGGGCGTAGGTCCGAAACGTGATCGCCGGGTGAGCATGGCCGAGCCGGCCTGCGATGGTCCGGATGTCGACGCCGGCGCCGACTAGCACCGTGGCGGCGAAATGCCGGAGGTCGTGAAACCGCACTGGGCCGAGCTCGAGCTTGTTCGCCACTCGCCGCCAGGTCCCTGAGACCTGGTCCGGGCGCAGCGGCGCCGACGAGTCGACCTCGGAGGACCAGACGAAGGCCTCTTCGGAGGGCGCCGCCCCCACGAGATGCCACCGCCGCTCCAGGTGCGCCCGGTGGGCCCGAAGGACGGCGACCGTCGAGTCGTCGAGGGCCAGGCGTCGAGCCCGGTGGGTCTTCAGGTCCTTCTCGATCAGTCCGTCGCTGCGGGTCTCGGTGATGGCCCGGCTGACCGTCAGCGTGGCCGCCTCGAGGTCCAGGTCGCTCCAGCGCAGGGCGCAGAGCTCCCCCCGGCGGCAGCCCGTCGTGGCGGCCACGTAGACCAGCGCGGCGAAGTCGGGGTTGCGCCGCTCCAGATGGACCAGGACGCGGCGGAGGTCCTCCACGGATGGCGGCTTCACCTCCCGTCCCCGCAAGGGCGGGGGCGTGGCCCGCTGGCTCGGCGGGTGGTCGATCCAGCCCCAGCGCATGGCCTGGCGCAGGGCGGCAGACACGCAGGCGTGGTAGTGGTGGATCGTGTTGTCGGCCAGTCCCCTCTTGCGCAGCCGGGCGTAGAAGCCGTCGAGGTCCGCGGCCGTCAGCTTGGCGAGCTCGATCTTGCCGAGGGCGGGCCGGATGGCCGTCCTGATCAGGCTCCGGTAGCCCTCGAGGGTCTTGGGGGAGCGGCCCAGGGTCTCGAGGTGCTTGAGCCAGCGATCGAGCAGGAACCCCACGGTGGCCTTCGTGCCCTTGTGCCTACCCTCGGCGGCGGACGCCACGATCCGGGCCATCTCCTCATGTGCCTTACGCTTGCCCCCGTGGACCGTGCGGCTGACCTGGCGGTAGTTGCCCGTGAGGGGGTCGCGGCCGAGCGCTACCCGGATCTCCCAGACTCCCGGCGCCCGTTCCCGCAGCGATCCGCTCACGGCCCCCAGGCTAGGCGCCAGCGGCGTGATTCTGGGATTTTTCTGGGATTCGGCAACTCAGGAGGCGTCTGGGTACCATAGAAACAGCTATCTACCAGGTATTGCCCCCGTAGCTCAGGGGATAGAGCGTCGGTTTCCTAAACCGTGCGTCGCAGGTTCGAATCCTGCCGGGGGCGCTTTTGAAATCGCAGGTCGACGACCTTTCCTTGGGTGATCAGCCATGTCGATCACCTGGGCGTGACCCACTTGTGACCCAACGGCTCTGGCCACTTTGGCTACTCTGGCCACTCTAGGCACTCCGGCCACTCTGGCCACTCTGGCCACTGCGTCCCGTGCAGCGGTTCCGACCTTGTCGATCGCCTCATCGAGACGCTCCTCAAGGCCCGGGAGCAGGTGCCCATATCGGTCCAACGTCACGGTGATGGTGCTGTGGCCCATTCGCTCCATGATTGCCCTGGGGTGGGCTCCCTCGGCGATCAGGAAGCTGGCGTAGGTGTGGCGGAGGTCGTGGAACCTGAGATCCGGTGGGAGCTTCGCCTCGGCCACGGCACGCCTGAAATGCCGGGTGTAGAAGTTGCCGTGCCGAATAGGTCCACCGTTCGGGGCGGAAAACACGAAGTCTTCGGGTCCCTTATCGGCCGCCAGGAGTTCCAGGTCGTCACACAGAAAGCGAGGGACCGGGACGCTTCGGCGTTCGTAGGTCTTCGGCGGGCCAAACACGAGACCAAGACCTCGCACTTCGCTCACCGCCTCAGCGACCTCGACCCGATGGCGGAGGAAGTCCAACCGTCCCACTCTGAGAGCTTCGATCTCACCGGCTGGTGGGGCGGCCTGGCCCTGACCCACGGACTCAGCACCAGCACCGTGGTGACGGCTCGCTCGCTGGGCGGCGGCCGGAGACCAGCCGCGAGGAGGAGGGGTGACGGGAATCCTCTCTCAGTCGGAGAGGTGCGAACTGATCAGCTTTTCAGTCTGAGCTCCCCCCATTCGACGGACAATCCCAAGCAGTTTGACCGCCCGTGGCGGGCCTCGCGGAAAGTCCGCCTCCTGGTCGGCGACGCCCATAGCATGCATCCCGTTATGGACCTTCACCCGATACCCGGTCGGCTGGCAATCGCACGGCTCCATCCAAGCGCCGCTGTTCCGGAGTGGGCGCGGCATACTGCACCACTTGTGAGCGTCGCTCGCACTGAGGATGAACTGTCGATCGTATGCCCGGAGGAATGGGTTCCCCACTCCGTTCAGCGCTCAGCAGGGTGGTTCTGCTTCAAAGTCATCGGCCCGCTCGACTTGGCTGCGGTGGGCATCCTCGCAGCCCTGGTCGACCCTCTGCGGGACAAGGGCATCAGCGTCTTTGCCCTCTCCACATTTGACACCGACTACCTCCTAGTGCCCGA
>DASPTT010000091.1:0-32626 GCA_035623275.1 Acidimicrobiales bacterium | reverse complement strand
CTGCGTGTGTGCGTGGTCGACGATGCCGTGTCGGGCCTCTACGACCAGGGGCGCGACGAGCTCCGGGCCATCGGCGTGGAGCTCCGGCCCGCGACCGAGGTGGCGGCCCAGCTGCGCCCCTGACGTCCGTGACGGGTCCGCACACACGGTCCCGGCGACGGCAAGGCCCGGCATCGGGGACTTGCGGCCCTATCGACCGGCGGCGGCGGCGTGAGAGAACGAGATGGTGGCGGGCAGCATCCCACGCCAATCCGTCCTGGTCGTCGACGACCACCCCGGCGTGGCCGGGACGACGGCGGAGATCTTGCGTCGGGCGGGGCTCGACGTCGTCACCGCGTCGCGGGGCGACGAAGCCGTCGATCTGACCAAGAAGAGGACCTTCGACGTCGTGGTCCTCGACTACGAGATCGCCTTCGACCGTCCGACCGAGGACCTGGTGGTCGGGTGGTCGGAGACCTCGGAGATCATCCTGGTGTCCGCCGTCGACCCCTACGCCCTGTCGGTCTTCGCCGAGCGCTACCGCAATGAGATCTTCGCCGCCCTCCACAAGCCCGTGCCCCCCGACCTCCTGCTGCGCACCGTGGGCGACGCCCTGGTGGCCGCACGCGACCGCTGGATGGACTAGTCGGGCGATTGCGCCCCTGCGCCCCTGCGCCGGGCGGCCATGGGCTCCTGCACCCGGCGGCCATGGGCTCCGATCGGCAGTATCTTCTCCCCATCGACCTGACGCCCCTGTCACATACGCTGGAGGCCGCTGTGGACGCGCCGATCCGAGGTCAGTGGTGAGCGACCTCCGCTTCGCCATCGTGGGCGCGGGGATGTCGGGGATCCTCAGCGCCATCAAGCTCAAGGAGGCGGGCCTCCACGACGTCACCGTGTACGAGAAGGCCGATCGCCTCGGGGGCACCTGGCGCGAGAACGTCTATCCGGGACTGTCGTGCGACGTGCCCTCCCACCTCTACTCGTACTCCTTCGCCCTCAACCCCGAGTGGAGCCACACCTATTCGCCGGGGGCGGAGATCCAGGCCTACTTCGAGGACGTGGCCCGGCGCTACGACGTCGTCCCCTCGATCCGCTTCGGCGAGGAGGTCACGTCATGTGCCTTCGTCGACGGCCGCTGGCAGCTGCGCACGGCCACGGGCCTACAGGACGTCGCCGACGTGGTCATCGCCGCCACCGGGGTCCTGCACCACCCCAAGTACCCGGACATCAAGGGCATCGGCGACTTCGACGGGCCCATGTTCCACTCGGCCCGCTGGGACACGTCCGTGCAGCTCGACGGCACGCGGTTGGGGATCATCGGCACGGGGTCGACCGCAGTGCAGATCGTGGGCGCGGTGGTCGACCGAGTCGCCTCGTTGTCGCTCTTCCAGCGCACCGCCCAATGGGTGCTGCCCGTGCCCAACCCCGCCTACGACGACGAGCAGCGCGCCGCCTTCCGCGACCACCCCGCCTCGCTCCGGACCCTGCACGACGAGCTCTCCGACCTCTTCGATTTCTTCTCCGGCGCCGTGGTCGACGCCCAGTCGCCCGGCATGGCCATGATCGAGAAGGCATGCCTGGAGAACCTCGAGACCAACGTGACCGACCCGGTGCTGCGCGAACGGCTCCGCCCGGACTACCGCGCCGCCTGCAAGCGCCTGATCGTGTCGCCCAACTTCTACGAGGCAATGTCGTCGCCGAACGCGGAGCTGGTCACCGACCCCATCGAGGCGATCGAGGCACGCGGGGTGCGCACCGCCGACGGCCGGCTCCACGAGCTCGACCTGCTCGTGCTGGCCACGGGGTTCAAAGCCGACGCCTTCGTCCGGCCCATGGCCGTCACCGGGCGCGGCGGCCGGACCCTGGAGGAGGCGTGGACGCCGCGTCCGGTGGCCTACCTGTCGATCTCGGTGCCGGAATTCCCGAATTTCTTCATGCTCAACGGTCCCAACGGGCCCGTGGGGAACTTCTCGCTGATCGAGGTGGCCGAGCTCCAGCTCGGCTACGTCATGCAGCTGATCGGGCGCCTGGCGGACGGGGACGGCCGGGAGATCTGCCCCACCGACGAGGCGCTCGCCGAGTTCGAAGCGGCCCGCCTCGAAGCGTCCCCCAAGACGGTCTGGGCCACTGGGTGCCGCAGCTGGTACCTCGACGACCGGGGCGTCCCCAGCGTCTGGCCGTGGCCCTTCCCCGACTTCCGCAAGGCCATGGCCGAGCCCGCCTGGTCGGCCTACGAACTGCGGAGCTGACTCCGCTCCCCGGGCCGGCGCGCCTCGATCAGGGCGTCGACCCAGGTGCCCGCGGCGGCGACGACGGCGTCGGCAGCGACGCGCAACGCGGGCACGTCGACCTGCAGCACGCGGGAGTGCCCGCAGGCGGGCCACGTCCCCACCACCCGTACCGGCATCGACCGCTCGCCGCGCACCAAGGTGGCGACCAGCGCCGGGAACCCCAGGACCACGCGCCAATCGGGTGCGGGGACGCCGCCGACCACCACCAGCAGCGCCTGGCGGGCCCCGAGCGGGACGCGGACGTCCACCCGGCCCCGCAGGGTGAGCCGGCGCGCCCCGGGGCAGTCCCACCAGTCGTCGCGCCCGCCGACGACCGGCGTGGGACGCAGTCGTGCCCACTCCACCGCGGTGCACAGATGCGTCGCCCAGCCCACCGCCTCGGCCTCGACCACGGCACGCGCGCCGGGGGCAAGTCCCGCATACCATTCGCCCCACCAGGCGGGGCGGGGAGCGCCGGGAGACGCCGTCGCCCTCTCGGCCTGCTCCTCGAGGGCGTCGCGCAGGACGTCGGCCACCGCGGCGGCCGGGGCCGGGGAGCGGCCGCGCACGAGCCGGGAGACCGCGGCCAGGCCGATGGCGCGCCGGACAAGGCGCGGCGAGGGGCGGAACGGGGCGTCGACGGTGCAGCGCTCGGGATCGGTTCGCGCCGCCATCAGGCGGTGAGCGTCGAGCACGAGCTCTTCGCCGGGTGCCAGGTCCACCACCAGGCTCGAGAGGTCCCGCACCAGGGACCGCCGGAGCGCGGACAGCTCCTCGGCGTCGACCTCCAGGTCGGGCGGCGCCACCAGGGCGTCGGTGAGCGCGCTGGCGCGGGTGGGGGCGACCGGCATGGTGGTCATGGCGAGGTGCGTGCGCCGGCGCCGACCACGCCGTCGTCGAGCTCGGCCGAGCCCATGGGCACGTCGGTACCTGCCCGGCGCTGGCCAGGGCGGCATTCGGGCAGGGCGGCGCACCACGCGCACAGGGGATTGGGCGTGGCCACCGGCGTGGCACCCGCGGCCAGCCGGCACATCGAGGCCGTGGCGGCCACCACGCGCTGGAGCGCGCCGACGAGAAGGTGCTCCCCGATGGGCTCGACGTCCAGCTCGCCCGTTGCCGTGTAGTAGGTCGCGGCCCGGAAGGGCGGCGCGCCCGAGCGCAGCGTCTCGAGCAACGCGTAGAAGTGGAGATCGGCCCGGTGCTCGACGCGACGGGCCCCCGACTTCACCTCGACCAGGCACACGCTCGCCTGATCGCCCGCGGGACCTCCGAAGGCGAGGTCCACCACACCCGACAGCAGCACGCGACCGCCGGCCAACGGCACCGTGATCCGGTCCTGGGTGCGGGGCAGCCAGGCCGGGCTCGGCACCGGCCAGTCCTCGATGATGCGGGCCACGTGAGCGGCGATCTCGTCGGCGAGCGCGCGCCGGCGAGCGGCGGGGAGCGCGGCCACGAAGGCGACCACACCGTCCTCCGCCTCGTCGACCGTCAATGCACCGAGCGCGTCGGCCACCGGGTCGGTGATCTCTCCGACGGTCACCCGCTGGCGGAACAGCGCGTCGACGAGGCTGCCCCGGGCCAGCTCGTAGGTGACGACGCGTGGAACGCGCCGCGACGCGGCGAAATGCGCCTCGCACAGGAGCACCTGGGTGACCGCGTCCTTACGGACGCGGATGTCGCCCACCTCCGGGCCCAGTGCACCGACCGGGTCGGCCAGTTCGTCCTCCAGCCACTCGCGCAGGCCGCCGGCCAGCCCAGGATCCACCGGGGGGCGTGCGGTCCCGGGCGCGCGGAGGCGGTCGAGCACCGGCGCCAGCGGGCCTGGCAGGCGCCCGATGGTGGCGCCGGCGAGGTCCTCGGTGCTGTTCCCGTCGTCCATGCCACCAGTGTGGCCGGAGGGTGTGACACCCATGCGCCACTATCCTCGACCCGCAATGGCCGCCGACCAGCACCGAGACCCTCCCTCCCCACCGGTCGTCACGGTCGTCGAGGCCACCGAGGCCACCCCCGAGCTCCTCGAGGCCATGCACCGTCTGGTGCCCCAGCTGTCGTCGTCGGCGACGCCGCTCACGGAGGCGCGGCTGGACGAGATCGTGACCTCGGAGTCCACCGTCCTCCTGGTGGCGCGAGACGGCGACGGGCGGATCGTGGGCACGTTGTCACTCGTCCTCTTCCTGGCCCCCACCGGGCAGCGAGCGTGGATCGAGGACGTGGTGGTCGACGACGAGGCCCGCGGCGCGGGGATCGGGGCCGCCTTGGTCCGCGACGCCGTGCGCCGGGCGCGAGGGGCGGGGGCTCAGACCGTCGACCTCACGTCGCGGCCCTCGCGCGAGGCCGCCAACCGGCTCTACGTGCGCGAAGGATTCGCGCAGCGGACGACCAACGTCTACCGCCACGAGCTCTGAGGGCCGAGCCCGGCACGGACCGGCCGTCTTCCGCCTTCACCACGTGACGTGATAGATCGCGCGCCGAAGGCGCCATCGGCCAGGCCGGCCACGACCTGTATGGCGGACCTCCTCGGCGGCGCCCCTCCTGGTCCAGCCCCGGGCTCGTCGGGGCCCCGCGGGGCGCGGCAGGGGTCGGACAGCGGGCGCGGGCAGGCCGGAGGGGATCGTGGTACGAAGGCCCCATGACCGCACCGGAGGGGGGACCGGACGTCGCCCATGCGGGCGACGGGCCCGGCGCGCCCTGGGCCGTCGAGTCGCCCGCCACCACCGTCTTCGACTTCGACTACACCGGCGGCCGGGACCAGCTGCTGCGCCTCTACGACAAGGGGACGCGCCGGCAGTGGATCGGGTCCGAGCGTCTCGACTGGACGCTCGAGGTCGACCCCGAGAACCCGCTGGGGATGCCCGACGAGTCGCACCCGCACTACGGGACCCCGTGGTGGAACAAGATGAGCCACGCCGAGCGCGTCGAGCTGCGCCGGCATGCCGCGGCCTGGCGCTTCAGCCAGTTCATGCACGGGGAGCAGGGCGCGCTCGTGTGCACGGCCAAGATCGTCCAGACGGTGCCGGACATCGACGCCAAGTTCTACGCCGCCACCCAGGTCATCGACGAGGCCCGCCACGTCGAGGTCTACAGCCGTTACCTCCACGAGAAGGTCGGTCTCGTCTACCCGCTCAACCCGTTCCTCAAGACCCTGCTCGACAACGTCATCAGCGACAGCCGCTGGGACATGACCTACCTGGGCATGCAGGTGCTCGTGGAAGGCCTGGCGCTGGCCGCCTTCGGCCTCATCCGCAACCAGGCGACCGAGCCCCTGGCCAAGGCGCTCAATGCGTACGTCATGCAGGACGAGGCCCGCCACGTCATGTTCGGGCGCCTCGCCCTGCGCGACTACTACCCCCATCTCACCGCCAGAGAACGCGACGAGCGCGAGGAGTTCTGCGTGGAGGCGTGCTACCTGATGCGAGGACGCTTCCTGGGACAGGAGATCATCGAGCGCAACGGCCTGCCCGAGGAGGCACTGTCCCACGTGGCCGAGGGCGAGTCGCAGCGACGCTTCCGGGCCGGCCTGTTCATCCGCATCGTGCCGATCCTCAAGGACATCGGCCTGTGGGGCCCGCGCATCGTCGCCGCCTTCGACGACATGGGCGTGCTCGAGTACGCCGACCACGACATCGACCGCGAGATGGCGCACGACGAGGAGGCGGCCGAGGAGATCGACCGCGCCCGCATGGCCCACGTCCGGGCCGTGGCCGACGAGGCCTGAACCGGGGCCTGAACCGGCCGAGAACCGACCGGGGCCGAGCGTCAGAGGTCGAGCGTGGTGCGCTCGGGATGCACGCCCGCGGCGCGCAGCGCCTTGGCCTTGGTGCGTTCGAGCACCTGGCGCGGGGCCACGCAGATGCGCGCCAGCGCCGTCGCCACCTGCGCCGTCAACGCCGCCGGCTCGACCACCTCCCCGACGAGATGGACGGCCAGCGCCTCGGCCGCGGACAGCTCCCGCCCGCCGAGGGTGAGCTCGCGGGCCACCGCCCCGCCCACCAGGTCGTGCAGCGGCCCGTAGACGACCTCGCCGAAGGACCGCTCGGGATGGGCGAAGCGGGCCGTGGTGGCGGCGATGCGCAGGTCGCACATCACGGCCAGGTCGAAGCCGCCGGCGATGGCGGGTCCGTTCACGGCGGCCAGGAGCGGCAGGGGGAAGCACAGCACGGTGCGATGGAATCGGTCGCTGGACGCCCACAGGACTCGGTTGAAGTCGTCGTCCCCCGCGGCACGTTCGAACTCCTTGAGGTCGAAGCCCGACGAGAAGACGTCACCGGCGCCGGTCACCACCACGGCCTTGATCTCGGGTGACGCCGCCAGCTCGTCGAGCGCGTCGCTCACCGCGTCGCGCAGGGCCACCGACAGGGCGTTGCGCCGCCTCGGCCGGTTGAGGGTGAGGACCGCGTGCTCGGCGCCGCGATCCACGAGGAGGACGGGCGCGTCCGCCCCGCCTTCGGGGGCGCTCAAGGGCGGCGGCCCGACAGGTCGAGGACGCGGGCCTGGAGCGGTGCGTCGTCGGGCACCATGCCACTGGGGCCGGGCCCGAAAACGCCCGTCTCGCCGATGAACGCCGCCATGGGCGAGAGCGACGCCCACACTGCCTCGACCACCTCGGGCTGCAACGACTCCTCGGCACCGATGGCCCGTGCCAGGTCCCACGCGTGCAGGTCCATGTCGCCGATGCGGAAGCCCAGGAGCTGGGACCCGGGGATGTCGCCCACCGGGTGGTGGCAGGTCCGCTCGAGCGCACCGGGTGTGGCGAAGGCGGTCTCCTGGCGATCCGCGCTGTCCTCGAACGCGGCCACCAGGTCGGTCGGCCGGATCTCGGCCAAGGCGGCGAGGGTGTCCTCGCGGCTGGTGCCCGCCAGCAGCAGCTCGGCCATGGTGTTGCCCCGCACCAGGTGCAGGACCAGCTCGCGCACAGACCAGTCGCCACACGGCGTGGGCAGGTCCCACTGGTCGGGGCCGACAGCGGTGAGGCGCGCCGCGAAGTCGGCGCGCGCGGCACGGAGGAGTCCCATGGGTTCCATGGCCCGAAGACTACGGGCCATGGAGCCGGCGTGCCGGCGGCGTGGTGGTGCGAGCCGTGCCGGTTCGAGCGGTGCCGGTCCGAGCCGCCGGTGCCCTGCTCGGGTCAGCCGACGAGGGCCGGCGCCAGGGCGCGGTACTGGGCGAGCGGGAACGCACGGAGGTCGTCGACGAGCACCTGGACGCAGACGTGGTCCGCGCCGGCCGCGTGGTGCTCGGCCACGCGGGCGGCGATGGCCGCGTCGTCCCCCCAGGCCACCACAGCGTCGACGAGCCGGTCCGTCCCTCCGCCGGCGAGGTCGTCCTCCCCGAAGCCGAGGCGCCGGAGGTTGTTGGCGTAGTTCGGCAGGCTCAGGTAGCCGGCCGTGTAGCGGCGGGCGATCTCGCGCGCCGTTTGCGGGTCGCGCTCGAGGACGACGGCGAGCTCGGGAGCGAGCAGCGGTCCCGAGCCCAACCGCTCGCGGGCGACGGCGGTGTGCTCCACGGGCACGAAGTAGGGATGTGCCCCCGCCGAGCGCCGGGCCGCGAGCTCCAGCATGCGGGGTCCGAGCGCGGCCAGCAGCCGTCGCGCCGGGGACAGCGCCGGTGCGTCGAGGGCGTCGAGGGCGTCGAGGAAGGCGGCGAGGCGCGACAAGGGGCGCACGTACGGCTGGCCGCTGGGCTCGACGAGGGCCGCATGGCTGGCCCCGAGACCGAGGTTGAAACGGCCGGGGAAGCGCTCGTCGAGATCGGTCGCCTCGGCGGCGAGCGGGCCCGGCTCGTTGCACCAGATGCTGACGATGCCGCTCAACACCGCCACCCTGGAGGTGGTCTCGAGCAGGCGCGTGAACCATCGCGCCAGGCCCGGCTCGTAGCCCCCGGAGGCCCACAGGGCGCCATATCCCAGGGACTCCATCTCGGCGGCCGCGTCGGCGCCCTCGGGCCCTCGCCACGACCCGCTCCACCAGATGCCGACGCGCCCGAGCTCCATGGGGCTCCAGGCTAGCGAGCAGACCCGATGCTCAGGCGGCGGCGCCCTGTCGGACGGCGCCTTCGAGAAGGTGCAGACCCTCGAGACCCGGCAGGCGGTCGATCTGGCGGTCGACCCGTTGGGCGGCCGTCATCCCGGCGTCGTCGTCGAAGAGGTAGCGGGCAAGGAAGCGGACCTCGGTCTCGGGCATCACCCCGGAGCCCACCGGTGCCCAGAACCTGCGCAACGCATACCGGGTGAGCCGCCGGGCGGCGGGGCTCTCGGCCAGCCGACGTTTGGCCTGGGCGCCGTAGAAGTCGATGTGCCGGCCCTCCTGGCGCATGATGCGGCGCAACAGCTCACTGAGGACCGGGTGTCCGGCCTTGGCCGACAGTCGCCCGTACCCCGTCTGGGTCGTCAGTTCGTTGACCGCACCCCATGCCATGTGCACCGCGACGACATGGCGCGTGAGCGCCGAGCCGACGCTGAACATGAGCGGTCGCCACGCGTCGCGGCGCGGCAGTGCCTCCCGGAGCCATCCGACCCGGGGGGCGCCCGCCGGCTCGCCGTGCGACCTGAGCACCCTGGCGATGGCGTCGCCGTGCCAGTGCTCCTCGTAGCTCCAGCACGACAGGAACGCCGTGATCTCGGGGTCCCGGTGCGCCCGGGTCACCAGTACGTCGCGCAGATAGCACATCGTGTGGTTCTCGATGTCGTGCATGTAGCGCAGGCTGCGCAACGCATCAGGGTCGAGGGGGTGCTGGCCGAAGGCGCCGAAGTCGATGTCGTCGGTGTCGAGGCGGGCCGACCGGCGGATGAGGGTGTCGGTGTCCGTGCTCACACGTCTAGTTCGGCGCCGGCGGACATCTGGATGCATGCGGCCCCGGCCCCCGGGCCAGCGGTACGGGTAGGAGCCCGGGTGGCTCGGAGCGGTGACGGTGGCGGTCGCGCCGGGGGCGAGGTCCCCCGTGTCGAACGCGCCCGACGGGGCGGTGACGGTGTGGGCGACGGGCCGGCGGCGTCGCAGTCGGCAGCAGGGCCGCCAGGGCGAGGCACAGGGCAGCGGTTCGCACCGCCGTCCGGCGGCGCGCCCGCGCGGCTCTCGCCGTTGGCGCTCCCGCGCCGCTCGGGTGCGGCGAATGGACATCCACGCTTCGGCGCGGTTCCGTATTGGGAGCGATGTTGGACGTCAGCGCAGCCGGCGATGCGGCCCTGGTGGTGGCGATCGGTCGCTACCACCAGCCCGCGCTGGCGGAGGCCTACCGCCGCCACGGCGGGGCCGTGCACACGCTGGCCCAGCGCGTGGTGCGCTCCGACTTCTTGGCCGACGAGGTCACCCAGGACGTCTTCCTCCGACTCTGGCGCGAGCCCGAGCGCTTCGACGCGTCGCGTGCCGGTCTGCGCACGTACCTCATCACCCTGGCGCACAACCGGGCCGTCGACCTCCTCCGCTCCGAGTCGGCGCGCGCCACGCGCGAGGAGCGAAGCGCGCGGGAGACCGCCACCACCGGCTACGACGTCGAGCGGCACGCATGGGACCTCGCGGTCGCCGAGCAGGTCCACGGCGCCTTGGCCACCCTCCCCGACGCCGAGCGCGACGCCATCCGGCTCGCCTATTTCGAGGGCCGGACCTACCGCGAGGTCGCCTCGATCCTCGGGCAGCCCGAGGGCACCGTGAAGAGCAGGATCAGAGCGGGGCTCAAGCGCATGCGGGTCGCGCTGGCACGTCACCACGGGGAGCCGGCATGGAACCAGCCGTGACGCACGAGGACATCGCCGAGCTGCTCGGTGCCTACGCGCTCAACGCCGTCGACCCCGACGAGGCAGGGATGGTCGCCACGCACGTGGCGCAATGCCCTCGGTGCGCGGCCGAGCTGCGCGAGTACGAAGAGGTGGCGGCGATGCTCGCCACCGCGGGCGGCGACGCTCCCGTGGAGCTCTGGGACCGGATCGCCGAGCAGGCGACGGGCCCGGAGGCGGGTCCCGGTGCCACGCTGCCCTTCGCGGTGCCGGAGGACGCGTCCGGTGGGCCCGAGCCCCGGACCCGTCGGCCGACGTTGCGCCCGCTGGCATTGTCGGTGGCCGGGATCGCCGCCGTGATCGTGGTCCTGCTCGGGGTGCAGGTGGCCCGGCTGGACACCCGGGTCAACCATCTCAGCGCGCTCTCCCAGCACCAGGGGATGTCCCAGGCGGTGCAGGCCGCCCTGCTCGACCCCGATGCGCGCCGCGTCGTCCTGGCCGGCGCCCAGAGCACGGGGCCGGCGCTGGCCGAGCTGGTGGTGCTGCCGAGCGGGGCCGGGTACCTGGTGGACAACCGCCTCCCCGCCCTTCCCGCCGACGAGACGTACCAGCTGTGGGCGCTCATCGGCGGCCGGGCCGTCTCGCTCGGACTGCTGGGCAACGCGCCCGGCACGTTGGCGTTCACCGTGGGCGGCGCCGATCCCTCCGGGTACGCCATCACGGCGGAGCGGGCCGGGGGCGTGGTGGCGCCGTCGCATGCCCCGGTGGCCCAGAGCGCCTGACGGGCGCCCACGGCGCGGCTGGCTGCCTGCCGCCTGGGGCGGCGGGTTGCCTGGGGCGGCGGGTTGCCTGGGGCGGCGGGCGCCGGAGGCGTGAAATTTGTCGGCAGGTGTCGCCGACGCGCGCGGTCGCCTGGGTACGATGTGCGCACCAGAGAAAGGAGGTGGTCCAACTGAGTAGTCAAAAACCCGGGACCCTGGAGGTGGCTGGCCGCTGAGCGGCTCGCTGGACCACCTGGCGAATCCAAACCAGGCACCCGCTGGCGCCCTAGTCGGGAAATCGTCCCGCCCGACGTCGTACGGGGTGATCAGTGCCTTTCCAGCTTCCAATCTGGCCGAAGGGCGCCTCCGGGCGCCCTTCGGCGCGTCCGGACCCGCTCCGGCCCCCTCTCTCCGCTGAAGTTCCCCGCCGATCGCGCCGATGCCAAAGACGGCCGTCTGTCGGCCGCCGGCCTGGCTGGACCACGCCAGGAGCCAGGCCGGCACAGCAAGGACGCTGCGCCCGGTGCGCCGGGCAAGGGCGAGATCGGCGGGTCTCATGAAGCGTGGGAACGGCGCCAGCCGCCGACCATCGGGGCTCGATGGGCCGGTAACCTGGCATGACGATGGAGACACAGCGCGGTGACCGGGCGCACCGCCGCCCCGATCGGGGCTGACCAGCGTGTTCGCGGCCGTGTTCACCCTGTTCGTGCTGATCATGCTGGTGGTCGTCACCCTGATCGTCCGCTCGGCCGTCCGGCGGGACCGGGCCCGCAACCGGGCACGCGGGGGCGGCCCGCCGTCGTCCGCGGCCGGTCCCGTCCCACCGACCATTCCCCCTACCGGCCGTGGCTGACCGTCTGGGCTCCGCGCGGGGCGGCAACGGGCCAGGTGAGGGCGCCGGGGACTGGCTGGTCGACGAGCCCGGTCCCGACGGGCTCACCGAGGGCGGGATGAGGTCGGACCGGCTCCCCGGTGGCGTGTTCATGGGCCCCGGCGGGAGCCGCCGGTGGATGCTGCGCCACCGTCGGACCGGTCGCATGCGCCGGAACGTGCGCACGGCCTTCGTCTTCGCCGGGGGCGGCGCCCGGGGGGCCGCCCAGGTCGGCATGCTCCAGGCACTCGTCAGCCGGGGCATCCGGCCCGACGCCGTGTACGGCACGTCCGTCGGGGCGATCAACGCCGCGGGCTTCGCCGGTGAGCCCACGGCCGCCGGCGTGGAGTCGATGGTGGGGCACTGGCGCCGCATCACCCGCGAGGACGTGTTCCCGCAGGGCCGCTTCGCCCCGCCGTGGCGCTTCTTCCAGCGGCGCGAGGCGGTGCACTCCAACACGGGCCTGCGCGGCGTCATCGAGACGGGCGTGCCCTTCGAGCGGATCGAGGAATCGGCCATCCACCTCGAGGTCAACGCCACCTCGCTCACCGACGGCCGTCTGCGCTGGTTCACCGACGGCCCGGCGGTCGACGCCATCCTCGCCTCCTCCGCCCTCCCCGCACTGCTGCCGCCGGTCATGATCGACGGCGAGCACTTCATCGACGGCGGTGTGGTCGACAACGTCCCCATCGGGCGGGCCATGGAACAGGGCGCGCAGCGCATCTTCGTGCTGCTCTGCGGCCCGATGCACTACACGCCGAACCTCCATCAACGGCCCGTCGAAGCCGTGCTGACCGCCTTCTTCATCGCCGTGCACGCGCGCTTCGCCATCGAGCTCCATGACCTGCCCGAGGGGGTGGAGATCGTGGTGTTCACGGTCGACACGGACCCCGTGTCGCGCTACGACGACTTCTCGGGGACCGAGGCGCTCATCGCCGCGGGGCGGCGGAATGCCGAGGCCGTGCTGCACTTCTGGGAGTCGGGCGGGATCGGCGACCACCTCGAGCCGCGTCGGCTCGGGCCACGCCCGTCGCCTCGCAGCGAGCCCGCGACCGTGGAGGAAGAGGCGGTCTGAGGACTCGCCGTGCGGCGCCGCGATACGGCGGAGCGGCGATAGGGTCTCGCCGGAGCCCTCATGCCGCTCGACCCCGAACTCCAGGCACTCGTCGACGGTGTGTCGCGGCTCGCTCCGGTCGACTACGCGGCGGTCACGCCCGAGGAGTTTCGCGCCCGGTTCCTCGAGCACCTGGTGGGCCTCGGTCGTCCCCGGCACGCCACGCCCCTCCCGCTGGCCGCCATCGAGGACCGGACCATGCCCGGTCCCGGCGGTCCCCTGGCCCTGCGCGTCTTCCGGCCCGCGGGCGCCGACGACGGCCGGCCGCGTGCGGGGCTCGTCTTCCTCCACGGCGGCGGGTGGGTCATGGGCGACATCGCCGGCCACGACGGCGTGTGCCGGCCGCTGTGCCATGCCACCGACGCCGTCGTCGTGAGCGTCGACTACCGGGTGGCGCCGTCGCACCCCTATCCCGCGGCCCTCGACGACGCGGCCGCCGCCCTCGAATGGGTCGCCGCCGACGCCGGGGCGCTCGGCATCGACCCGACGCGCCTGGGCGTGGCCGGGGACAGCGCCGGCGCCAACCTCGCCGCCGCCCTCGCCCTCCGTGCCCGCGACACCGGCGGCCCCGCGCTGGTGGCCCAGGTGCTCGTGTGCGCGCCGCTCGATCTCACCTGCACGCACGCCGCGTCCGCGGTGCGAGGTCCCGAGTCGCTGTTGAACGCGGACGCCATCCGCTGGATGAGCGGGCAGTACCTGGCGGGACATGCACCCACCGACCCCTACGCCAGCCCGCTGCACGCGCCCGACCTGACGGGGCTCCCGCCGGCTGTGGTCGCCACCGCCGAGTTCGACCCCCTGCGCGACGAGGGCCGCGCCTACGCCGCCCGTCTGGCCGCGGCCGGGGTGCCCGTGGAGGCGCTCGACTTCCCGGGACTGGTCCACGGCTTCGTGGGCCTCCGGTCGCTGTCCCTGGCGGCGATCGCGGCGAGCGACGAGGTGTGGGCGGCGGTCCGGCGGTTGCTCGAACCCCGCTCGTTGTAGGAACCCGCGAGTGCGGGGACGGTGGCTCCGACCACAGCGAGGGCCGACCGCGCGGGACCGTCTCGAGCGGTCCGCTGGGGTCGTAGTAGAGCTCCTGGGCACCGATGCGCCCGTCGCGATAGCGGTAGACGACGACGTAGGTCGAGCGCAGCCGGAGGTCCCCGGCGTCCCAGTCGAAGAGGATCCGCGTATAGGCCCCCTGCCCACCGGGCGGCACGGCACGTTCGTCGAGTCGGTACCGGATGTTCTCGCACCCCATGATGGTCAGCTGGATGAACTCCAGCGTGGCCTCGATCCCCTCGACGCGCGAGGGCCATCCGAACAACCGGGTCGTGGGGCTCACGTAGACGACGGCAGGGTGGTAGAGGTCCCGGGCCGGGCCGATACGACTGGTCCTCGATCGACCCCAGCTGGAAGGACGCCGGCATCTTCCCGGTGATCTCTGAGGGCGCGCTGCGGGCCACGCTCGGGATCCTGGCCCGCACCGTCGCCGGGCGGGGGCGCGCCGGGACCTGAGGCGCCCCGCTGGCGTCAGCGCGGCGGCCGCAGGGAGCGCCGGTACACGACGTAGTTGGCGCACACCCGGGCGCCGAGCTTCTCCGCCGTGCGCCGCGATGGCCAGTTGTCGTCCAGCACCATGGTGTAGCTCAGGTACGTCGCCCCCTTCGCCACCAGGTCGAGATAGCACTTGGCCGCCAAGGCCAGGTTCACGCCGCGGCCGCGAGCCACACGCCGCACGCCGATGCCGAGGAAGTTGAGACGCTCGTCGTCGCGCAGCGTCCGGCCCGGGCCGACCACGGCGAGGGCGGACAGCTGCGGCATCCCCCACACCACGCCCACCGGCTCGTCGCCGTCGAAGGCCATCACCGACGTGTCGAGCATCCCCACCGCGCCCGATGCCTCGAAGGTCTCCGCGTACTCCTCGACGCTCGACGGCGACATGCCCCAGTGCTCCTCGAAGGCCTCCTCCCACGTGTCGGCGAACTGCTGGACACGGCGGGTGGCGGGGACCTCGGCCAGCGACACGATGCGATAGCCGGCCGCCTCGGCGGATTCGAGCATGTGCTCCCAGCGAGCCACGAGCTCCGGCGTGACCTCGATCTTGTAGTCGACCCAGCCGCGCTCGGTCTCGAAACGCGCCTCTTTGAGCAGCGAGTGGTAATGGGCCGGGTTCTGGCGGGCGATCATGGGCGGCAGCGACTCGTAGTCGTCGATGACGTACGCCATGTCGAAGCCCGGGCCCGAGCCGGTGCGGACCGCCTCCATCCCCTGGTGGCGCAGCCAGTCGGCGACCTCGTCGACGAGGGCGCGGGTGGCGTCCAGGGCGCCGGGCAGGGCGTCGAAGGCGATCAGATGGCCGAGCGGCTCGTCCCAGCGGTCGATGTAGCGCTGGTCGACCACGGCAGCCGCCCTGGCCACGATCTCGCCGTCCTGGCGGGCGACCAGGGGCCGCACCGTGCGCCCGAGCGCGCTGGGGCCTCGGCCCAGAAGGAGCGGGACCTGGAGGGGCAGTGCCGGCCACCGTGCCGAGCGGCCGGCGTTGGCCCGATCCGCGAAGGCCACGAACTCGGCCAGCGCCTCCTCGCCGGCGGGCTGCTCGATGGCGATGCTCACGGACGCTCCGTCCCCGCCACGCGCGTCATGCTTCGGGCAGCGACCAGTTGCGGTCGGGGTGCTGCGGGGGGGCGTTCATGGGCTCGCTCGGCCTCCAGCCGCTGGCGGCGACGTCCTCCAGGACGTGAACCATGTTGTAGGTGTCCTCCTCGTAGCAGAACTTGCCGGCGCCGGAGTAGCGCAGGCGGGAGTAGGCGGACTGGGTATAGGGCGACCCGTCGGCCTTGGCGCCGGGGATGACCTGGGTCCACTTGACCACGACGTCGTCGCCCTCGACGGCGGTGAACTCGATCGGGAACCGCCAGTCCTCGAGGCCGACCATGGAGTGCGCCAGCCAATGCGCGATCGCCGCCTTGCCCTCGATCCGGCCCCAGGCCGCGTCCACGTAGACGGCGTCGTCGGTGTAGAAGTCGGCCAGGGAGGCGAACCCGTCGGGCTCGAGCCCATCGTCGATGCGCCGGCGCGCCGCGTGGTAGCGCTCGACGGCGGCCCGGACCTCCTCGGGGGGATGGGGTGCGGCGTCAGCGGTCACCCCGGCGAGGGTACTGTGCCGCGCCCGGCCGCACGCGGCGGTTCGGCGGGCGGCGCCGGTGTCGATCTGCTCGCGCAGGATGTCGGCATGACCGGCGTCAGAGCGCCCCCGTTCTCGATACAGTGCCGTTGGCAACGATCCGGCGGTGCGGACGGAGGGGGAGAACGCATGCGCAGCGACGCAGGCAGGCAGGGCGCGGCCGCGACGGGGACGACGCCCCGGGCCCGGCGCATCGGGGGTCGGGCGCTGGCCGCGGCCGGAGCGACCCTGTTGGGGGGAAGCCTGCTCTCGGCATGCTCGTCGTCGTCGTCGAGTGCCGGCGCGTCCGGCAACGTGCTGCTGGTGGGCACCTACAACGGCAAGGCCGGCAAGTACACGACCATCCAGGACGCGGTGGACGCGGCGAAGCAGGGCGACTGGATCCTGATCGCGCCCGGCGACTACCACGAGCAGGCGGACCACGTCACGCCGCCCACCGACCCCACCGACGGCAACATGGGCGGCGTCTACATCACCACACCGGACCTGCACCTGCGGGGCATGAACCGCAGCACCGTCGTGGTGGACGGGACCAAGCCCGGGTCCGCGCAGTGCAGCAGCGACCCGGCAGCCCAGGACTACGGCCCCGCCGGGTCCGACGGCAAGCCCATCGGGCGCAACGGCATCCTCGTGTGGAAGGCCGACAACGTCAGCATCGAGAACTTGACGGCGTGCAACTGGATGCAGGGCACGGGGGACTCCGGCAACCCCATCTGGTGGAACGGCGGTGCCGACTCGGCCATGATCGGCATGAAGGGCTACACGGGGCGCTACCTCACGGCCACCACCACGTACTATCCGAACACGACCCAGTCCTCGGTCTACGGCATCTACGCCAACAACGCGGCCGGCCCGGCCCTGTGGGACCAGATCTACGCCAGCAATTTCAACGACTCGGGCATGTACGTCGGGGCGTGCCAGCAAGTGTGCGACGTCACCATCGACCACGCCTGGATGGAGTACAACGCGTTGGGCTACTCGGGGACCAACTCGGGCGGCGCCGTGGTGGTCGAGAACTCGCAGTTCGACAACAACGCCGACGGGTTCGACACCAACTCGCAGATCGCCGGGGACGACCCCGCGCCGCAGAACGGGGCGTGTCCTGACAACGGGACCAGCTCGATCACCCACACCCACTCGTGTTGGGTGTTCATCCACAACAACGTGCACGACAACAACGACCCGAACGCCCCGGTGGGGACCAGCGCGGCGACGCTGGCGCCGGTGGGCACCGGCATGACGGTCACCGGCGGGCGCAACGACACGATCATGGACGACACCTTCTCGAACAACGACGCGTGGGGCGTGCTCTTCATCCCCTACCCCGACAGCAACACGCCCACCCACGGCCAGACGTGCGCCGGCGTGCAGGGTTCGGTCATCCCCGGTTTCGAGTCGCTCGGGTGCATCATCGAGCCGATGGGCGACGCGCTGGTGTCCAACCATTTCTCGAACAACGCCAGCTTCGGCTTCCCGGGCAACGCGGACTACGGGATGCTGGTCCTGACCTCGGGCCTGCCGTCGAACTGCTTCCGGGACAACACGGCACCCAAGGGCAGCGCGCCGGCGAACCTCGCGCAGACCTACCCGACGTGCGGGGTCACGACGACCAGTGCCACCACCGACCTCCTGGCCTCGGTGGCCTGCGCGGCGAAGGTGCTGCCCTGCCCGACCGGGGTGAGCTACCCGCCCTCCACCGGCGTCGTCATGCACCCGCTCCCGGCCGGGCTTCCCACCATGCCCGACCCTTGCAGTGGCGTGCCCGCCAACGCCTGGTGCGCGTCGGGCTCGGCGCTCCCCGGCCCCGCGCACGGGGCGCTGCCGCTGGCGGCCGTGGGCGGGATCGGGCTGGCCGTCGCACCCCTGGCCCGGGGAACGGGCCGCCGGCGCCGGAAGCCCGCACCGGGAACGGACGCCCGCGCCTAGCGGCCGGGCGCGTCGTCCGGCGGTGGCTGGGCGACGTGCCAGCCGGCCGAGGACACCTTGCGGGGCTCGTAGAACACGCACCCCTCGGGGCAGGCGAACGGGAGCTGCTGGTTGGCGTCCACCCGGCAGCGCTCGAGCTTCTCGGCGCGCGCGGTCGTCTGCATGATGTAGTGCCGGCAGTCGGCGTTCACGGCCACGGCCCCATTGTGGCGCATCTGGGGTACCGCGCCGGGGCGCCGGGCCGGCACCGCGGCGGTTGGCCCGGGGGGCCGCGGGAACAGGCGCGTGGAGTAGCGTCGCGGCCGTGGACCAGCCTGTCTCCACCCGGCAGCTGCTCCGGTGGAGTGAGGCGTTGGCGGGGATCGCCCGGACCGGCCTGGGCTTCACCGAGAGCCTCTACGAGCGGGAGCGTTTCGAGGAGGTCCTGCGGGTGGCGGCGGACATCCAGATCGCCGCCGAGCTCGGCGCCTCGGGCGTGGAGGACGCAGACGACCTGGTGGAGGAATGGCTGAAGGCGGTGGGCCAGGGGGTGCCCGGCTACGTGACGCCCAAGGTGGCGGTCGGCGCCGCCGTGGGCAACGACAAGGGTGAGCTCCTGCTCGTCCAGCGGGCCGACTCGGGCGTCTGGCTCTACCCGACGGGGTGGGCGGACGTGGGGTACTCCGCCGCCGAGGTCGTCGTGAAGGAGGTCCTCGAGGAGACCGGCATCGTGGCCGAGCCCGTGCGGCTCATCGCGGTGCTCGACGGCCTGCGCCTCGGCTTCACCAGAGTGCCCTTGTACTCGCTCGTCTTCCACTGCCGGGCGGTGGGGGGCGAGCTGCGGGCCCATCCCCTCGAGTGCCGGGACGTGGGCTGGTTCGCCCTCGACGCCCTCCCCCAGCCCTTGGCCGGGGCGGAGCGCTGGGGGACCCACGTCTTCGCCGCGCTGCGAGGCGAGCCGGTGGAGGTGCTCTTCGACCGGCCCCGCCAGCCGATGTGGCGGGGCGAGCTGCAACACGAGGCTTGAGCACCACCGACCGGCCCCTGCGCGAGGTGGCCCTCGCGTTCTTGCGGCTCGGGACCATCGCCTTCGGCGGGCCCGCCGTGCACGTGGCCATGATGCACGACGACATGGTCACCCGCCGGAGCTGGGTAGGTGAGGAGGAGTTCGTCGACGCCCTCGGGATCACCGCCATCCTGCCCGGGCCCGGCTCCACGCAGCTGTCGATGTACCTCGGTCGCCGCCGGGCCGGCTGGCGAGGCCTGGTGCTCGGCGGGGCGTGCTTCATCCTGCCGGCCATGGTGCTGGTCATCGTCCTGACCTGGCTCTACCTGCGCTACGGGCGCACGGTGGCGGGTGCGGGGCTGCTCTACGGCATCCGCCCCGTGGTCATCGCCGTGCTGGCCCAGGCCCTGTTGCCCCTGGCCCGCACGGCAATGCGGGGCGTGCTCGGGGCGGTGCTCGGCGTCCTCGCCTTCGCCGGGCTGCTGGCCGGCGTCGACGCGCTGGCCCTGCTGGGCGGCGCGGCTGTGGTCAGCATGCTGGTGCGCAACGTCCCCTACCGCACCAGGCCGGGGGCGGCGTCGGCGCTCGCCGCCCCGTTCCTGGCGGCGGCACACCATGCGAGCCGGGTGCGGCTGGGCGCGCTCTTCCTCGAGTTCCTCAAGCTCGGCATCGTGGTCTTCGGCAGCGGGTACGTGCTGCTCGCCTTCCTGCGCCACGACCTGGTCCACGGGCTCGGCTGGCTGGGCAACACGCGGCTGCTCGACCTGGTGTCGATCGGCCAGCTCACCCCCGGCCCCGTCTTCACCACGGCCACGGCCATCGGCTACAGCCTCGACGGCCTGGCCGGCGCGGCGGTGGCCACCGCCGCCATCTTCCTCCCGTCGTTCCTGCTCATGGCCCTGGTCAGCCCGTATGTCACCCGGGTGCGGCGCTCGCGGTGGCTGGGCGGCGCGCTCGACGGCGTCAACGCGGCCGCGGTGGGGCTCATGGCCGGGGCGGGCGTCCTCCTCGGCCAGGCCGCCTTCGTCGACGTGCTCACGGTCGTCGTGGCCCTCGCCGCGCTGGTGGTCCTGGTGCGCTTTCGCGCCAACGTGGCGCTGGTGGTCCTGGGAGGGGGCGTCGTGGGGCTCGTGCACGCCCTGGCGTAGGGCGCGCCCGCACGCTCAGGCGAACGTCTCGATGTCCTCCGCCGGCTCCACACCACGGCCGTCGACGTCGAAGCGGAAGCCCACGCCGCGCACCGTCACCAGGTAGCGCGGGTTGGCCGGGTCCTCCTCGAGCTTCACCCGCAGGCGCCGCACGTGGGTGTCAAGGGTGCGGGTGTCGGCCAGGTCGCGCCCCGACCAGAGGCGGTCGATGAGCTCCTCCCTGGTGCGCACCTGGTTGGGCGGCGACAGGAAGAGGGCGAGGAGGTCGAACTCGCGCCGCGACAGGTGCACCGGGCGCCCGAGCACCGAAATCTCCCGCCGGGCGAAGTCCATGCGCACCGGGCCGGCGATGACCACGTCCGCCCGGTTCCGGGCCAGATCCGCGGTGACCGGCGGCGGGGCGAGCACGGGCGGCGCCACCCGGCGCAGCACCGCCTGGATGCGGGCGGTGAGCTCGCGCAGGTGGTACGGCTTGGTCACGTAGTCGGCGGCGCCGATCTCCAGGCCGAGGACGACGTCGACCTCGGAGTCGAGGGCGCTGACCATGATGACGGGCACGCGGGCGATCTCGCGCATGCGCCGGCACACCTCGGTGCCGTTCATGCCGGGCAGGAGCACGTCGAGGAGGACGATGTCGGGAGGGTCCGCGCTGAACATGCGCAGCCCCTCGGCGCCGTCGGCCGCCAGCTCCACCGCGTAGCCCTCCTTGGTCAGCCCCGCGAGCAAGGCGTCGCGATAGGAGTCCTCGTCCTCGACCACAAGGACGCGGATGGGCCCGTCGCTCGTCACGGTGCGCCCTCCTCCCTCATCGGGCCGCGTGCTGGCGCTCGGGTGCATGGCGCTGGGTGCGGGACACGATCACCCGGGCCACCACGATGAGCAGGATGACGAGGACGATCAGCAGCAACGCCGCGGAGTACGCCCACTGCACGACGGAGGGCTGCGTGGTGTTGACCACCTGGTAGACGGGGTAGGTCAGGTACCCCACGGGCGAGTGGGTGAGTTGCGCCTTGGGCAGGGTGTTGCTCCACTCGGCGGTGTAGAGCAGGGGGGCGGTCTCCCCCAGGGCGATGGCCATGGCCACGATGACGCCGGTGGCGATGCCGGGCAGCGCCGGGCGCAGCACCACCTTCCGCAGCGCGTACCCCGAGCGCATGCCCAGGGCCTCCGCACCTTCGCGGTACGCAGTGGGGACGTTGCGGATGGCGACCTCGGTCGACTTGGTGATGTAGGGGATCACCAGGATCGACAGGACGACGAGGGCGGCGGCCAGCGAGAAGCCCCACTTGAACAGTCCCACCACCAGGGCCAGGTAGCCGACATAGCCCATGACGATGGAGGGGACGCCGGAGAGGACCTCCGAGGCGCCGCGCAGGATGCCACCCTTGCCCTCGGCCGTGTACTCGGCGAGGTGGATCCCCCCGCAGATGCCGATGGCCCCGCCGATCACCGCCACTCCGCCCACGATGACGAAGGTGCCGACGACGGCGTTGAGCAGCCCGCCGCCGTTGGCGGTGCTGGTCGTGGTGAGCGTGCCCCAGTGCCAGTGCGGCAGGGCCTTGGCCAGGATCCCGGCCACGATCCACACCACCGGGGTCACCACCAGCGCCAGCGCCAGCACGCAGCCGGCCCACACGGCGCGGTTCCAGAACCGCCGGCGCGTCAGGTGCAACTGCGCGGCGGTGACCGGGGCCCGGCGCGCCCCCGGGGCCTCGGCGCTGGCCGACACGACCACCATCAGACCCCTCGCCCGACGGGGAGGGCGGTGCCCGACACCTTGCGGACCAGCATGCGGGCGCCGATGTTGGCCACCAGTGTGATGGCGAAGAGCACGATGGCCAGCTCGGCCAGGGTCCTGACGGCGAATCCGCTGGCGTCGGTGAAGGCGGCGTCGAGCTGGGTGACGATGGCGGCGGCGATGGTGTTCATCGACGACCAGATGGTCGGCGCGGTCCGCCCGAGGATGACCCCCGAGACCATGGCCACGGCCATGGTCTCGCCGAGGGCCCGGCCCAGGCCCAGGACCGAGGCGCCGATGACACCGGAGCGGATCCAGCGGAGGGTGACGGTGCGCATCGACTCGGAGTCCGTCATGCCCAGGGCCACCGCCCCCTCCACGGTCGGGCGCGGCACCTGGCGCAGCAGGTCGCGGGTCGTCGCCGCCAGGATGGGCAGGATCATCAGGGTCAGGATCAGCGACGTGGTCAACAGCCCCTGCCCGCCACCGGTGGGCCCCCGGAAGAAGCGCAGGACGGGCACGTCCGGGATGCGGTTGGCGATGGGGGCGAGGTGGTGCGACAGCCACGGGCCGAAGGTCAGGTATCCCCAGAGCCCGAAGATGACGCTCGGGATGCCGGCCAGCACCTCGAGGAAGAAGCCGACGCCGTTGGAGAGCCGCTGCGGGAGCTTCTCCACGACGATCAGCGCCGTGCCCACGCCGATGGGGATGGCCAGGGCCAGGGCGATGAACGACGACTCGACGGTCCCGACGATGAGGTCCAGCGCCCCGTAGTCGGCACCCGGCGGGTGGGGTACCCCGTGCGTCGAAGTAAGGGGGGCGTAGAAGTTGCCCTGGTTCCAGACGCTGGTCGTGAAGAACTTGAAGCCGTTGACCCGGATGGCAGGGAGGGCCTTGATGAGCAGCGCGACGACGATGAAGGCCAGTGCCACCAGCGGGATGAAGGCGACCCCGTGCATGACGCGGGGCATGAGCCGCTCGGCCCGCCACCAGGCCCCGCGCCGCGCCCCCTCGCCCGCGGGCACGGCCGGACCGCCCTCGCCGCCCGGACCCTCCGGACCGCCGGGGCCCCTCGGACCGCCGGGACCGAACACCGCCGAGCTGGCCGCCGAGCCCGGGGGCAGCTCCTCGGGGCGGGGCGCCTCGGGAGCGATGGCCCCGAAGCGGTCGGACTCGATGAAGGCCGGCGCGCTCTCGGGCTCGTCCGTTTCGTCGGCATCGAGCACAGGGGGGAGGGGCGAATCGCCCCTCCCCCCTGTTCCGACGATGGTGCGAGTCACGCCCGTACCCCTGTGCCTTCAGCTTGTCGCCGGGGCTAGTGGAGCTTCGCCAGGAGGTCCACGGAGATCTGGGTCACCGTGCTCGGCAGGGCCACGAAGTGGACCTGGTCGAGGTACGCCGGCGAGTTGCCCCCACTGGGGTCGAGGGCCCAGGCCAGGAAGGCCTTGACGGCCTGGGCGGTGGTCGAGTTGGGCTGGCTCGTCTGCAGGATGGCGTACTCGTAGTTGACGATCGGGTAGCCGTTGGGGTCGGAGCCGTAGATCATCGAGACGGCCCCGTTGGCCGGGGTCTTGGTGGCGAAGCCCGCCGCCTCGGCGGCCACGGCGTCGGTCGTCGGCAGCTCGAAGTTGCCCGACTTGTTCTCCAGCGCCGCGTAGCCGAGACCCTTGGCCGTCGCTTGGTCGATGTAGCTGACGCCGATGTAGGCGACGCACCCGGGGTTGGCGGCGCAGGCCGTGACCATGCCGCCGTTGCCCTGTGCGGCCACCGCGCCGGCCACCGGCGGCCAGGCCACCGTGGTCCCGTAGCCGATGCCTCCCGTCTTGCCCCAGCCCGTGGGGTCGGTCGCGGAGAGGAACGAGGTGAACAGGAAGGTGTCACCCGAGCTGTCCGAGCGGTGGATGGTGACGATCTTGAGGTTCGGCAGGGTCACGCCGGGGTTGAGGGCGGCGATGGCCGGGTCGTTCCAGTTCGTGATGGTGCCCTGGTAGATGGCCGAGAGCGTCTTGCCGTCGAGCTTCAGGTGCCCGGTGAGCCCGGGGACGTTGTAGTTGACCTGCTGCGCCGAGATGGCGAGGGGCACGTTCAGCAGGCCCGGGTACTGGGTGGTCTGGGCGGTGGAGAGGTAGGCGTCCGAAGCGCCGATGGCCACCGTGCTCGCCGCCGCCTGCGAGATGCCCGTGCCCGAGCCGGTCGACGCCGTAGAGATCTGCACGTTCGGCCACTGCTTCTGCGTGTAGGCCGTCCACAGGTTGAAGAGCGGGTAGAGCAGGCTGGATCCCGTCTCCTGCAGGGACACGGAGCTCGTCGGCCAGCTCTGCAGGCTCTGGAGCGTCGCAGCTCCGGTCGTGCTCGAGCTGGACGAGGTGGACGAGCTCGAGGAGCACGCCCCGAGCAGCAAGGCGGTGGCCGCCAGCGCGGAGAGGACGGCACCGGCGCGAAGGCGGCCGGCGCGCCCGGCCGTGCGCTCGAGGGCAGACGGGAGTCGGCGCGTGGACATTGGGACGGTGCTCCTTTCGGTGGGCAATCAGGACTGCGAGCTGCGCAGCTTGTCGGTCACGAACGGGGGATCGGGCGAGGGGTCCGGGGGCGGCCCGACGGTGGTCAGGCGGTCACCCGATCCTCCCGCTCACGTAGCTGACGGTCTCGGGCTCTTTGGGTGCTTCGAAGACCTGCTGGGTGGGGCCGGCCTCGACGAGCCGGCCGTTGTAGAGGAAGGCGGTACTGGCCGCCACGCGGCGCGCCTGCGCCAGGTTGTGGGTGACGATGATCATCGTCAGGTTGGGGGAGAGCTTGCGCAGCAGGTCCTCGACCATCTCGGTGGTGACCGGGTCGAGCGACGAGGTGGGCTCGTCGAGGAGGAGGACGTCGGGGTCCACGGCCAGCGCCCGGGCCAGGCACAGGAGCTGTTGCTGGCCGCCGGAGAGGCGGAACGGCGAGTCCCCCATGCGGTCCGCCACGGCAGCCCACAGCCCCACCTCGCGTAGGAAGCGCTCGGCGACCTCGGGCAGCTCGTGCTTGGGCGCCATGCGGTGAGCCTTCACCCCGGCCACCACGTTGTCCCGGATCGACATGGGGAACGGGTTGGGGCGCTGGAAGACCATGCCCACCCGGCGCCGCACGATGAGGGGGTCGATCTGGTCGCCATACATGTCGGTGCCGTCCAGGTCGACGGTGCCGGTGAGCCAGAACGAGCGCACCTTGTCGTTCATGCGGTTGAGCGAGCGCAGCAGCGTCGACTTGCCGCACCCCGTGGGGCCGATGAGCGCCGTGATTGTGTTGGGGGCGAAGGAGAGGTCGAGCCCCGAGAGCACGGTCTTCTTGCCGAAGCCGACCGACACGTCGGCGACGCTGATGACCGGCTCGGTGCTGAGCACCACGGTGGCGCCGCCGGTGGTCGCGCTCGCAGGGGCGCCCACCGCCACCTCGCCCCCAGCTGTGGCCGACTCGGGAACGCCGTCCCCCGCCGTCGACCGCGTCTCCGCTGTCATCAATCCGCAACGTAGTGACGGAAGGTGAACGCCAGGTGAACTGCGGGTAAACGAGCGCCAATCGTTCGATGAACAGTGCCCGGCCTGCGATTGTCGCTCCAGAACGTTTGCTCAGTCGAACCGCTTCGTGCCGTGCCGGCGGCGGTGCGTCATCGCCTTTGCCGCGCCCCAGTGCAGCGCCGGCTCGGCCAGTGCGGGATCCAGCGTGCCGAGCGACGCCGGGGTGAGGCCGTAGACGTCGTCGGGGAACCGCGCCTCGGCGAAGGCGTCGCGCTCGACCGGTGGCACACCGGCGGCCTCGAGAACCGCCGAGGGGAACCCGACGAGCTCGGCCACGAGCTGCAGCGGCGTCACCTGTTGGGAGTCGACGTCGGCGGCGAGCAGGGCGCGAAGGGTCGGATCCAGGCCCTGGGCGGCCCGCCGCCCGGCTTCGGCCGCGGCCGCCAGGACCGCGGCGCGCTCGGAGGGCCCGGCGCCGCCGTCGGGGCGTACCTGGTCCCAGGCGTCGTAGACCCGGGCCACCTCCCGCTCGACCCATCCGGGCACGGCCGCCACGACGGCGCCCGCGAGCTCGTCGCCGAGGGCGGCCAGGGTCTCCTCGTCGGCGCTCGGGTGATTCGCGCCGGGCACGGGCGCGTCAGCTCTCGACGACGTCGCCGAGGAGGTCGACCCGCAGCCCCTGGTCCCGGAGCCAGGCCAGGGCCCGCTCGATGTCGGCGGCCTCGCCGCCGATCTCGCAGACGATCCACCCTTCGTGGTCGGTGACGTTCGCCCGGCGGATGTTGGGCTCCACGTCGAACTGCCGCACCAGCTTGGCGATGAGCGGCTCACGCACGAGGTCCTCGGGGAAGGTCAGCTTGACCCGTACCTCGATCAACTCGCCCTCCCCCCGATGGTCCGCCCCTCGATGCCCGCGGCGGCGTTCAGGTTGCCCGAGCGGAAGCCCTCGAGGTCGAGGGTCACGTACCGGTACCCCGCGCCCCGCACGGCGGCGACCACCTCGTCGCGCCGGGCAACCGCCTCGGGGAGGTCCGGGAGCTCGAGCTCGATGCGCGCCAGGTCCCCGTAGTGACGCACCCGGACCTGGCGGAACCCGAGCGCGCGCAGACCCGACTCCGCGGCGGCCACGCCGGCCAGCGTGGTGACGGTCACCGGGGTGCCGTAGGGCACACGCGAGGCCAGGCAGGCCGCCGCCGGCTTGTCCCACGTGCGCAGGCCCAGCATGCGCGAGAGCGCCCGGACGTCGGCCTTGGTGAGCCGGGCCTCCACGAGGGGGAACCGCGCCCCGCGCTCGGTGGCTGCCTGCTGGCCGGGCCGGTGGTCCCCGAGGTCGTCGACGTTCACGCCGAGCACCACCTGCGCCGGGCGTCGTGCGTCGGCCTCGCCCAGCGCGTCCAGCGCGACCATCAGGGCGGACTTGCAGTGGTAGCAGCGCCCCGTGTCGTTGGCCGCATAGGACGGGTCGTCGCTTTCGGTCGTGGTCACCGTGCGCCAGCGCAGGCCCCATTCGCGCGCCAGGGCCTCGGCGTCGGCGAGCTCCTCGGGGGCCAGCGACGGCGACACCGCGGTGACGCAGAGAACCCGCGACGGGCCCAGCACGTCGGTGGCCACCTTGGCCAACAGGGCCGAGTCGGCGCCACCGCTGAACGCCACCGTCAGGAGGTCGAATTCGGCCAACCCGGCGCGCAGCGCCCGGAGCCGGTGCAGCTGGTCGGCGGCGATCATCCCGCGGCCACGCTGTCGAGCACGCCCTCGACGGAGTCGACGATCCCGGTCCAGAACGGACCGAACTCGGCGTAGCGAGCCGACGCCTGGTCGAAGCGCATCTCGTAGACGCACGCCTTGAGGTCGTCGGGGTGCACTCCGAACAGGGTCACCCCCCACTCCCAGTCGTCGAGGCCGGTGGAGCCGGTGACGAGCTGGAGGACCCGTCCGCGGTAGTTGCGGCCCACGGCACCGTGCCCGTGCATGAGCGCCAGGCGCTCCTCGAAGGGCAGCGTGTACCAGTTGTCCGACGCCGTGCGGCGCTTGGACATGGGGTAGAAGCAGAAGGCGGGCATGCCGGCCGGCGGGAGCTGGGGATAGAGGCGGGCCTGCTTCATCTCCTCGGGCACCCCGGCGGCGTACTCCGACACCTCCGTGAGCGACACGTAGGAGCCCGTCACCTCGAGCCCGGCGACGCGCAGCGCGCTCTGCAGGGCACGTAGCGATCGCAGGTCGGGACCGAGGGCCACGAAGCCGAGGTCGGCCTTGTGCCCGAGGAGGGCCACAGTGACCACCTGGCTCCCCTCGGCCTCGGCCCCTCTCACGGCCCGCACGACGGCGTTCCGATCGGCGCTCCCGACGTGGCAGAAGAGATGGAGCACGCCGAGGCCGACAGTGGGTGACAGCGGCTCCCCCTCGCCCGGACCGGACCTGTGGTTCGTCACGTGGCCAGTCTAGGAAAGCGTCGAGGGGCGCCCCGTGGGGCGCCCCTCGACCGGCAATTCGTCTGGTCCGGATCGTTGCCCGGGATCAGAACTCGTCCATGCCGCCGGGCATGGCCGGCACAGCCTCCTTCTCGGGCTTGTCGACGATGACCGCCTCGGTGGTGAGGAACAGGGCGGCGATCGACGCCGCGTTCTGCAGGGCCGAGCGGGTCACCTTGGCGGCGTCGATGACGCCGGCGGCGAAGAGGTCCTCGTACTCGCCGGTGGCCGCGTTGAGGCCCTCGGCCGGCTTCTTGAGGTGCTTCACCTTGTCGACGACGACACCGCCCTCGAGCCCGGCGTTCACCGCGATCTGCTTGAGCGGCTCCTCCACTGCCCGGGCCACCATGCGCGCCCCGGTGGCGTCGTCACCCTCCAGCTTCTCGGCCCGGTCGAGGATGGCCTTCTGGGAGCGGAGCAGGGCGACGCCCCCGCCGGGCACGACGCCCTCCTCGATGGCCGCCTTGGTCGTCGAGACGGCGTCCTCGATGCGGTGCTTCTTCTCCTTGAGCTCCACCTCGGTGGCGGCACCGACCTTGATGACGGCGACGCCACCCGACAGCTTGGCCAGGCGCTCCTGGAGCTTCTCCCGGTCGTAGTCGGAGTCGGTGTTCTCGATCTCGGCCTTGATCTGGTTGATCCTGCCCTTGATGTCGGCCTCGTCGCCCGCTCCCTCGACGATGGTCGTCTCGTCCTTGGTGACGACGACCTTGCGGGCCCGGCCCAGCATGTCGACGCCGACGTTCTCCAGCTTGAGGCCAACCTCCTCGGTGATGACCTGACCGCCGGTGAGGATGGCCATGTCCTGGAGCATGGCCTTGCGGCGCTCGCCGAAGCCCGGCGCCTTGACCGCGGCGCTCTTGAAGGTGCCGCGGATCTTGTTCACCACCAGGGTGGCGAGGGCCTCGCCCTCCACGTCCTCGGCGATGATGGCCAGCGGCTTGCCCGACTGCATGACCTTCTCGAGCACTGGCAGCAGGTCGCGCACCGCCGAGATCTTCGAGCCGACGAGCAGGATGTGGGCGTCCTCGAGCACGGCCTCCATGCGCTCGGGGTCGGTGACGAAGTAGGGCGAGATGTAGCCCTTGTCGAAGCGCATGCCCTCGACGAGGTCCATCTCCATGCCGAAGGTCTGGGACTCCTCCACGGTGATGACGCCGTCCTTGCCGACCTTGTCGATGGCCTCGGCGATCATCTCGCCGATCTCCTCGTCGGCGGCCGAGATGGCGGCCACCTGGGAGATCTGGCCCTTCGACTCGGTCTCCTTGGCGAGGGCCTTGAGGGAGTCGACCGAGGCCTCGACGGCCGCCTCGATGCCCCGCTTCAGCGACATCGGGTTGGCCCCGGCGGCGACGTTGCGCAGACCCTCGCGCACCATGGCCCACGCCAGGACGGTGGCGGTGGTGGTCCCGTCACCGGCGACGTCGTCGGTCTTCTTGGCCACTTCCTTTACGAGCTCGGCCCCCACCTTCTCCCAGGGGTCCTCGAGCTCGATCTCCTTGGCGATCGACACGCCGTCGTTGGTGATGGTGGGGGCGCCCCACTTCTTCTCCAGCACGACGTTGCGGCCCTTGGGGCCGAGGGTGACGCGTACCGCGTCGGCCAGCTTGTTCATGCCGGCTTCGAGGGCCCGGCGGGCCTCCTCGTCGAAGCTGATCAGCTTGGGCATGTCCTGGTGTCCTCCGTTGGTGACAGGCGGGTGATCCGTTAGCACTCTAGCGGTTCGAGTGCTAGGAGCAAATCACGGGCCGGGGGCCGGCGCAACCGCCGGGCCGACCAGAGGCGGGAGTCGGCGGGAGCGGCCGAACGTGCCCGCTGGGAGGACGACGGCCGGCGAGACGACGCTGCCGCGGCCGCAGCGGCCGGCCACGACGCCGGCCCGCGGGCAGCCGGTGCCCTAACCGCCGGCGACGGCGGGGACGATCGACAGCGTCTGGCCGTCGGCCACGGTCGTGGCCAGCCCGTCGAGGAACCGCACGTCCTCGTCGGCCAGGAACACGTTGACGAACCTGCGCAACCCGCCGTCCTCGTCGAAGAGCCGCTCGCCGAACCCGGGATGGGCCGCGTCGAGCGCCTTGAGCACCTCGCCCACCGTGGTGCCCTCGGCCGTCACCTCGCCGGCCCCGCCGGTGAGGGTGCGCAGCTGCGTCGGGACGCGGACGGTGACGCTCATCGGGGGCTCTGGAGCTCGGGGCCGAGGTCGACGGCGGCGGTGAAGGCGTCCATGGTGGGTGCGATCGTAGCGGTCGGGCCGATCGTCGCCGTCAGGGCCTCGATCGTCTTGAGGCCGTGGCCGGTCACGTAGGCGACGACCCGCTCGTCGCGCCGGATCACGCCCTGGGCGGCCAGCTTGGCCAGCGTGGCGATGGTGACCCCGCCCGCCGTCTCGGCGAAGATCCCCTCGGTGCGGGCCAGGAGGCGGATGCCCTCGACGATCTCGTCGTCAGTGACCGCGGCGCATGCGCCGCCGGTCTCCCGGACGACCTGCAGCGCATACCAGCCGTCGGCCGGGTTGCCGATGGCGAGCGACTTGGCGATCGTGCTCGGCTTCACCGGCCGGATGGCGTCGCTCCCCTCCGCGAAGGCGGTGGCCACGGGCGAGCAGCCGGCCGCCTGGGCGCCCGAGACCCGGACGCCGGGGCGCTCGTCGAGGAGGCCGACCTCGTAGAGCTCGTTGAAGCCCTTGTTGATCTTCGTGAGCTGGCTGCCCGAGGCGATGGGCACGACCACGTGGTCGGGGGCCTGCCACCCTAGCTGCTCCGCCACCTCGAAGGCGAGGGTCTTGGAGCCCTCGGCGTAGTAGGTGCGCACGTTGACGTTGACGAAGGCCCACGACGGGAACTCGCTCGTGAGCTCGGCGCAGAGCCGGTTGACGTCGTCGTAGGTGCCTCGCACCGCGACCACGTGGCCCCCGTAGACCGCGGTGGTCACGATCTTCGCCGTCTCGAGGTCCTCGGGGATGAACACGACCGACACCATCCCGGCCCGGGCCGCGTGGGCGGCCACCGAGTTGGCCAGGTTGCCCGTCGACGCGCAGGCGGCGACCTTGAACCCGAGTTGGCGGGCCTTGGTCAGCGCCACCGACACCACCCGGTCCTTGAACGAGCCCGTCGGGTTGGCGGTGTCGTTCTTCACCCACAGCTCACCCAGGCCCAGCTCCGCCGCCAGCCGATCGGCGCGCACGAGCGGGGTGAACCCGGTCCCCAGGTCGATGGGCGCGGGGTCGGCGACGGGCAGCAGCGGGGCGTAGCGCCAGATCGTCTGGGGACCCGCGGCGATCGACTCCCTGGTCACCGACCCCCGGAGGGCCTCGTAGTCGTAGACGACCTCCAGGGGGCCGAAGCAGAAGTCACAGACGTGCAGGGCCTCGGCCGGGTAGGTGCGCGCACATTCCCGACATCGCAGCCCGGAGACGAAATCCACGCTTTCCTCCTCATCGGTCGGGCATTGGCACCTGGCCCGCCCCGGTGGGGCGCTGACTGGTTGCCGCGGCGTCAAAGGGCCCGTCCCTCAGCCGCTCTGGATGATCCCTCCATGGTGGACGACGGTGGGCACCTTCGTCAACGCAGGCCGTGGCCGGTGCGGTCACCTGCCCCGGATGGGGGATGATCTGGTGGTGGGCTCCTCCCGCCATGTCTTCCGCTCCGGGGACTTCGACGCCCCCGACCTCGCCGGCCGGCGCAAGGGGCGTCGCGTCTCGGTGTGCATCCCGGCCCGCAACGAGGAGGCGACGGTGGGCGCCATCGTGGCCACCGTGGTGGGCGCCTGCACCGCCGCGGGCGGTGGGCCCGACCTCGTCGACGAGGTGCTGGTGGTCGACGACGGGTCGACCGACGCCACCGCCGCCGTGGCCCGCGGGGCGGGCGCCCTGGTCGTCTCGGGTCAGGGGGCCGGCGGCAAGGGCGAGGCCATGGCCCTCGGCGCGGCGCGGGCCGGCGGCGAGCTCCTCGTCTTCCTCGACGCCGATGTCGAGGCGTTCACGCCGTCGTTCGTCGTGGGCCTCCTCGGCCCCCTCGTGCTCGACGACGACATCGTGCTGGTGAAGGGCTTCTACGAGCGCCCGCTGCACGGCGCGCCCTCGGGCGGGGGCCGGGTCACCGAGCTCATGGCCCGCCCGGTGATCGACCTGCTCTTCCCCCAGTTGGCCTTCGTGCGCCAGCCGCTGGCCGGGGAGACCGCCATCCGCCGCACCGCGCTGGAGAAGACGGGGATCGCCCCCGGCTACGGGGCCGAGCTCGGGCTGCTGGTGGACGTGACCCGGGAGTTCGGTGTCGACGCTCTCGCCGAGGTCGACCTGGGCACGCGGGTGCACCGCAACCGTCCACTGTCCGAGCTTCGCCACCACGCCACCGACGTGCTGCGCTGCGCCCTCGAGCGGGCACCGCGCTGACGCGTCCGCGTGACGGTGGCGGTGGCGCCGGGGGGCCGCGCCGCTCACCACCGACGGTGGAGCGCGACGGGTCAGGCCGCCAGCTCGGGCTCCGGGCTCGTGGTCACCACATCGGCACCCGACCCGACCCTGCTCCTCGCTGCGCCGGCGGCGATCCGGCGGGGGAGGAGAAGCGTCGTGAGCGCACCCACGCCGAGCACGGCGACACCGACCCAGATGGCGGGGAGCAGACCCGCCAGGTACGCGCTCCCGCTCGTGTATCCGCCCTTGGCGGAGAACACGGCGCCCAAGGTGGCGATGCCCAGGACGCCCCCCACCTCACGGAAGGCGGCGTTGGTGCCCGACGCGACGCCCTCGTGCTCGGGGCGCACGGACGCCAGCACCACCGAGGCCAACGGCACGAAGAACAGCGCCATGCCCACCCCCGACAGCACGAAGGGCGGCCACAGGCCGGCGTAGGAGACGGTGGCGGTCGTCTCGAGCGCCAACCAGGCCAGGCCCACGGCCTGCAGGGCCAGCCCGGCGGCGAGGACGGGGCGCCCGCCGAAGCGCTGGGCCAGCCACGCCGCCACCGGGGCCACCACCATGGGCATCCCCGTCCACGG
>DASPTT010000090.1:0-10002 GCA_035623275.1 Acidimicrobiales bacterium | reverse complement strand
CCGTCATCGGCGGTGTCGATACCCACCTGGACGTCCACGTGGCGGCAGCCCTGGACCCGGTGGGTGGGGTGCTGGGTGTCGAGTCCTTCGCCGCATCCCGCGGCGGCTATGCGGCGTTGCTGGAGTGGCTCTCCAGCTTCGGCACGGTCGGCAAGGTCGGCGTCGAGGGAACCGGGGCCTATGGGGCGGGGCTGTGTCGATTCCTCGTCGACGCCGGCATCGAGGTCATCGAGGTCGATCGCCCCAACCGCCAGGTCCGCCGGCAAAAGGGCAAGTCGGACCCGGCCGACGCGGTCGAAGCCGCCCGTGGGGTGCTCTCGGGGCGCTCGACGGGGAGGCCCAAGAGTCGCGACGGAAAGGTCGAGGCGATCCGCGTGCTGCTTGTGGCCAAGCGCTCGGCCCGTCAAGGCCGGCTGCGGGCGATCCACCAGATGCGCCAGCTCAGCTACACGGCTCCCGAGCAGCTGCGGGCCCGATTCAAGGGCCTTTCCACCTCCGACCTCATCGCCGAGACAGCCGCCCTGCGCCCACGCGCTGGTGGCGACACGGTCACCTATGCCACCAAGGTGGCCCTGGCCAGCCTCGGCCGACGCTGCCTCGAGCTCGAGGAGGAGATCGATCACGTCGACGCGCTGTTGGCGGGCCTGGTCGAAGAGGCCGCCCCCGAGCTCCTCGGCCTCTACGGAGTCGGCGTCGATACCGCCGCCACCTTGCTCGTCGCCGCCGGCGACAACCCAGAGCGACTGCACTCAGAAGCCGCCTTCGCCCGGTTGTGCGGGGTGGCCCCCATCGAGGCCTCCTCCGGCAAGGTCACGCGCTACCGGCTGAACCGAGGGGGCGATCGGGAGGCCAACGCGGCGCTCTGGCGCATCGTGATGACCCGCCTGTCCTTCGACCCCCGCACCCGCGACTACATGGAGCGACGGACGAAGGAGGGCCGCTCCAAGCGCGAGGTGATCCGGATCCTCAAGCGCTACGTCGCCCGGGAGGTCTTCCGGGTCCTCCCGCGCTCCTAGATCTCCGAGGGCGGGCCTGGCCCAGCACATATCTGCCGCCGTCAGGTTGGCTTTCGTCCGACATGCCGGCCCGCCCTCGGATCACCAGACGCCTGGCCTGATAAGAGCCTGTCCCCGCTCGCGGGTGACTCATGATTGATCTGCCAGCTGTCTAATCACCCTTCGAGATTTGGGTCTTGACAGACATAGGAGCGTCGGGTGGGCACGGCGTCAACTGCTCCTCGGTCCCGGGGTGCGCGCCTCCGGCACATTCCGATCGGGAACGAGTGTTCGCCGACGGCTCACCGCACTAAGCCGAAGATGCGCCAGGCGGCCCATCCAGGATCGTCGGGACATATTCGAGTAGTTGGATGCGACCATCGAAGGTGCGGCTGCTGACCATGTCGAGAGCAACGTCGGGATAGCCGTCGTAGATCCGCTCCCGGCCGGTGCTCCCGGTGATAACGGGAAAGACGACTACACGGAAGCGGTCCACCAGACCAGCCTTCAAGAGGGAGCGGCACAGAGTGAGGCTGCCGATGGTGCGCATTGACGTGGAGCCGCTGGCCTTCATCTCTCGGACGGCTTCGACGGGGTGCTGCCCAACCAGTCGGGTATTCGCCCAGGAGAGGGGCTCGCGCAACGTGGTCGAGAAGACGACCTTCGACATACCCGCTAAGGCGTCAGTTCCTGGCTCACCCTCCGCAGCGAATCCCGACATGAGGCGATACGTCGTTGCGCCCATGAGGACGGTGTAGGCCGCCTCGGGTGACTCCCCCAACCACGCGAGGTACTCGGGTCCTTCCAGCCCCCACCAGCCCGGCCAGCCCTCGGCAGCTGCATAGCCATCAAGAGACGTGATGAGGTCAATGAGGAGTTCCGGCATGGTTCGCGATCCTGTCCTTGATCTCGGGTGGCGGTCTAGCCTTCCCTACCACCGTTGCACTATCCGGAAATGCCGGGACCCGCTCGGGGGCTGGGACGCCGCCCGGCCAGGTCAGGGAGCCCAAAGGCGACCGGGATCACGCTGTGCCCGTCGTTACCGAGCGGTCGACTACTGGACGGGGCGACCTCACACGGCACTTCAACAGCCCGGTCCGTTTCGATACACCATCCGAACGGGATCGGCAGTTTGTTACTTACCTGCTCGGTGGGAGGAAGGGCATTTCCGCAGTCGGCCGATGCGCGGCGGCGCCCGCCTTATGGGACCCTTCCCGCTCGGTCCCGTCTACGACGGCGTCGGTCTCAACCTGGCCGCAGGTGAGTTCCTTGGATGCCACCGGGATCGGCCTGGTCTCGTCGTCGAACGTGATGGACGAATGACAAGGGTTCACCCGCCGACGCTCTGGTGCCTCTGGCACGCCAACGGGCCCGCACTGCCGGCGGTCTGACTGTTGTTAGATCGCCACCAGAGGACCGCTGACCTGGCGGACGACCTCGGCTTCGACGAGGGCGTCCGACACCTAGCGGCGGACCGTCAGCCGGGGTCCTTGGGTTTCGGCTGCTTGCGAGGGCGCGATAATCCAGGAGCCAGCGCGTACGGTCCCGAAGCAATGGACAATTCTCCTGTGACCAACACTCACGGCGTGGCCTAACTGAGCCCAGGAGGGGTTAGTGGCTGAGGCATTCGCGGCATCGGAGGTAGCCCCGAAGCGTGACACGTGGGCCAGCACGCTCTGGAGCCGACGGATCCACCACTACCCGTCGAGTGGGTTGCGCTACTTCTACCTGTCGATCGTCGTGTTGATTGCCGTCGTCCTCTACTACGTGTATTGGGAGGAGGGCGCCACCCTCCCGCTGTTGCTCCCCTATTACCACATGACCTTCCGCTACTTCTTGCTGCTGGTCGTGCTGTCCAACGGACTTGGCGCCTTCGCCGCACTGCTGGGAGGCCTCGCCGACAGGATCGGGCGGGTCAACCTGTGTCTCGTCGGGACGCTTGTGATCGGGCTCCTGCAGTTCGCCGCCATCCCGAACACTTCCTCCAAGGCACTGTTCTCGGTGGAGTACTCGATGATCGGCATCGTGGAGGGCGTCATCTTGGTGGTGACTCCGGCACTGGTCCGGGACTTCTCCCCGCAGGTGGGCCGGGCCACGGCCATGGGGTTCTGGACTGTGGGGCCGACCCTCGGTTTCGTGGTCGCCAGCCTGGTGGCCACCCACACGCTGACACATCTCAAGCCTTGGCAGGACCAATTCATCATCTCGGGGCTGATCACTCTCGGTGTGTTCGTGGTCGCCTTCGTCGGCCTGCGCGAGCTCTCACCCCAGCTGCGCGATCAGCTCATGGTGACCGAACGCGAACGCGCTTTGGTCGAGGCCCGAGCCCGGGGGATCGACGTCGCGAAGGCGACGGCCTACCCGTGGCGCACCATGCTCAAGTGGGACCTGATCGCCTCCTCCTTTGGGATCTCGACCTTCCTCCTCATCTTCTATGCCGTCGTCGCGATCTTCACCCTGTACTGGGTGGTGGTATTCAACGAGACGACCGCCAACGCCAACGGCATCAACCTGTGGGGCGGTGCGGCCAACGCCATCACCGTCGTCGTCATCGGGTTTGCATCTGATGCCATCCGGGTGCGCAAGCCGTTCATGCTCGTGGGGGCGATCGGCACCATCGTGGTCACGTACTTGATCATCGTTCAGACCAACCACCCCATGACCACGAGCCACGACACCAAGGCCTTCCTGGCCATGGCCCTCGGCATCACGCTAGGGATCGCATATCCGGCGTGGATGGCCAACTACACCGAGGCCATCGAAGAAAAGAACCCGGCCTTGGCCGCCACAGGCCTGGCCCTGTGGGGGTGGGTGCTGCGCTTGGTGGTGGCCACCTCGTTCCTGGTACTGCCCTACGTGATCACCACGTCCAACCCGATCGTGGACAACCAGACGGCGGCCACCGCGCTCCAGACCCTGCAGAAGGCCCAGCCCTATGTGCCCACCAAGGCTGGCGCGCCGGCGGTGCCGGCGAGCGTCCTCACCCTGCTGAACACGACCCCGTGCGCGACCAGGGACACCAATCCCGTCGATCGGCCGTGCCCGCCTCTCAGAAGCTTGGCCTTCGTCCTCACCGCGTACGCGCAGCATCACAACCTCTTCAGCGCGCTGGGGTCGGTGCCGGGCTCGCTGAAGCCGCAGGTCTCTGGGCTCTTGACCTTCACACCGTTGGCCACAGATCTCCAGGACGGCAAGACCATCACCAGTGCCCAGGTCGACGCGGTGCGCCTGAGTTCGCCCGAGCTGGCCACCATGCTTGTCGCGGCGAAGGTGATCGTTCCCGCCCAGAAGGCCGCACCGGCAGAGTGGAAGCGCTGGTGGTGGGTATGCATCGGCGGTCAGGTCGTCTTTCTCGTGCTGATCTTCTTCATGCGGGGACACTGGAACCCGGCGGTGGCCAAACGCGAGACTGAGGAGCGTGTGCGGCTAGTGGAAGCCGAACTGGCCCAACTCCGCCTTGAGCACGCAGAGCGCGTGCCGGCGAGCCCATAGGCGGCGCGTCGGCCGGGTCAGCTGATCCGATGACGAGGCAATCTGTCCTGGCACATACAAGTGTGGCCGTTGGTTGCCTCCCCGTGGTCGTCAGCCGGTGGAGGCCCTTGCGCTCGGCAACGAGTCGTGTGCCGCGATCTCGGAGTTGGGTGGGGATGAGCGGCTGCCCTGCCGCCTTCGCATGGGCCGCGCTCATTTCCCAACAAGGTCGCCGCCACCCTGCTCAACAGCTCTGGGAGGGCCTGGGGCGGCAAGGACTCCCACCCAGCCCGCGGGTCCGAAACCGCCCGAGATTGCTCAGGCCGGGGGGTCGTTACCGGTCGATTCCGCCCGCGAGCCGATGCTCGCAAGCGGCACATCTAGTGCGGGGGCAGGATCAGCCGATACCGGGTGATGATGGGTGCTGTGACGGGCCATATGGCGGCGATGACGGCGAAGTTGGCTGCCGCAGGCCGAGCTGTTGAGAGTCGCCGCCCTGATCGCCTGTTCGACGATCCTCTGGCCGCTGCTCTGGCTGGTGCAGAGGGGTTCCGGTGGCTGGAGGAGTGGCGGCTCCCGGGGATGCCGCAAGAGAACCCGACCATCGGCCCACGCACCCGATTCTTCGATGATCTGGTCGTGGCAGCCGTTGAAGAAGGAGTGCGCCAGGTGGTGCTCGTGGCTGCCGGAATGGACACCAGGGCATTCCGCCTGAAGCTCCCAACCGACACTGTGGCCTACGAGGTCGATCAGCCAGTGGTGTTGGCGGACAAGCAGGTAGTGCTGGATCGTGAGCACGCCACGCCTACGTGCCGAAGGGTCCTGGTGGGGGTGGACCTCGGCGACGATGCTTGGCCTTCGGCCCTAGTGAGGTCGGGGTTCGACCCAGACGCACGCACCGTGTTCGTCGCCGAAGGGCTGTCGGGCTACTTGACGGAGGACGACAACGCTCGGCTGCTCGATCAACTCGCCGCCCTGGCGATGCCCGGCAGCGCTCTGGGCATCGACATGCTCAGCAAGGCCTACCTCGAAAATCCGGCCGTGACGCCGTTCCTGGAGCGGCTTCGCTCGCTCGGCATCCCGTGGCAGTTTGGCACGAACGACCCCGCCGAGTTCCTTGCGACCCATGGCTGGCAGGCCCAGGTACACGACTTCGATGTCGTCGGGCGTCACTTGGGTCGATGGCCTCCACCTGGCATCTCCGATGAGGTTGTGGTCCGAGCTGCCGAGATGAGCAGGAGCTTCTTCATCAGCGCAAGGCTTGTCTCTCGGATCTGACTCTTTGTAGGGCGCTCGGGAACGTTCAGCGAGCGTGATCCCGGATCGGGGGCCTCAAAGCCGGGGCGACCGGGTGCGGCACGTCCAGCCCGGTCCGCTTCAATACATGATTCGCCCGGGATCGCGGCAGTTGTGTGCGCCCTGTGGCTTCCCAGAGCCCTCGGTCTGTGCGTTTGGCGTGACCGCACCCGGCGAGCGGTACCTGCGCCGTATCGGATGATCGGTGACCGGAGAGGCACCTAGACGCCGCTTTCGGCCCGTGTGGCCCTCGCTCCTCGACAGGACTGGCCCCACCAACGATGATTGTTCGGTGGCCACGGTCAGCACCGGGTCCGCTGGCGTCAAGGCTGCCGGCTTGACCAAGTCCTACGGTGCGGTCCAGGCGGTTCGGGGCATCGACCTCGACGTCCCGCCTGGCGAGACGGTCGCCCTGCTCGGACCGAACGGCGCGGGCAAAACGACGACGATCGACATGGTGCTCGGCCTTCGCCACCCCGACGCCGGAACCGTCACCGTCTTCGGCGTGCCGCCGGCTACAGCCGTCAGGTCAGGCGTGATCGGCGGGATGCTCCAAACCGGATCGCTGCCCGACCACCTGCGTGTCCGCGAGCTGATCTCGCTCGTGGCCTCGTACTACCCGCACCCACTCTCCGTCGATGACGTGCTTCGGCTCACGGGGATGGGCGACCTGGCCGAGCGACGGACCACGACGCTCTCGGGTGGGCAAGTCCAGCGGGTGCGGTTTGCCACCGCGCTCGTGGGCAACACCGATCTCTTGGTGCTCGACGAACCGACCGCCGGCATCGACGTCGAGGGCCGACACGAGTTCTGGCAGGTCATGCGCGGGCTCGCATCTCAGGGCAAGACCGTCCTGTTCGCGACCCATTACCTCGAAGAGGCCGACGCCTTCGCGGACCGGATCGTGCTCATGGCTCACGGCCGCATCGTCGCCGACGGTCCGGCCACCGAGATCAAGGCGAAGGTCGGATCCCGAACTGTCCGGGCGACGCTCCCCGGTGTCGATCTCGAATCGCTCCGCGCCCTGCCAGGCGTGACCAACGTCGAGCGCCACGGAGATGCAGTGATCCTGTCCTGCTCTGACGCTGACGCCGCCCTCCCTGCCTTGTTTGCCCGGTTCCCCGAGGTCAGAGACGTCGAAGCGGCGGGCGGAAGCCTCGAGGAAGCGTTTCTCGAGCTGACGGCAGGAGACGACAAACCCGGTCCAGAGGGGCTGGTGGCCCAATGAGCGGTGCCACCCATGTGCGTTACGAGATCCTCCGCTCCTTGCGTAACCCCCTGATCTACGGGCTCAGCATCGGGCTGCCGCTCGTCGTCTACTACGCGGTCACGTCGAGCAACCGCCATGCCTTCGTCTACGCCGCGGGCGTCTCCTTCCCGCTCTACTTCATGACCGGGATGGCCGCGTATGGTGCGATGTTCGCCGCTATCGGACCCGGCGGCCGTCTCGCTCGCGACCGCGCCCGGAGCTGGACCCGCCAGTTGCGGATCACGCCGCTTCGGGCTCGCACCGACTACCTCGCGAAGGTGCTCGCCGCCTACCTCGTGGTGCTGCCCGCAATCGTCTTGGTCTTTTTGGCCGGCGTAACGCTGGGGGTGCGCCTCGACGCGGCGCAGTGGTTCGAGATGACGGGCCTGCTCCTTGTTGGCTTGGTGCCGTTCGTCCTGATTGGCCTCATCTTGGGTCACGTCATCGCGACGGACGCCCTCGTGCAGGTCATGGGTTGGATCATCGTGTTCTTCGCCCTCTTCGGCGGCGCCTTCGGGAGCTTGTTCAACAAAGGCGCCATGTTGACCTTCGTCAAGCTGCTGCCCTCCTACTGGCTCGTGCACGCCGGCGCATCCGCACTCCACCATGGGGATTGGCCGACCGAGGGATGGATCGTCCTCGCCTGCTGGACCGCCGCGCTCATCCCGCTCGCCGTTCTTGCCTACCGGCACGACACCGGCGAGGCGTGAGCGCGATACGCGGGCACCGCAACTGCACGAAGTTGGTACGCGGTGACCACCCGGTATTGCCACCACTGACACCCTGATGTTGGAACCGAGAACCGCCCGACTCTGCCGGGAGGCGTGCCCCCCTGAGATGCATCGCCAGCCCTGGTCAGGGGACCAGAACCGTCCGAGATCACGCCGGGGCGTCGTTACAGAGCGGGTAGGCCGTCCGGCCGGGGGCACTGCATCAGGCACATCCCGGATGGTTGCTGGCGGAGTTGGCCCTTGGTGGATCCCGGCGATCGGGGTGCCAGTCCGTTGCAGCTCGGTGGGAGACTTCGCATATGCCAATGAACGCACCCTTGATCCAAACCGAACGAGAAGGCCTTCTCGCATTCCTCCAGCACCAGCGGGAAGCTGTTCGCAACGCGACGCTGGGGCTGCATGACGATCAAGCTCGCCGCCATACGACACCGAGCGGGCTGACCCTAGGCGGACTGGTCAAGCACCTCGCTGACGCAGAACGCGGTTGGACCGATCGCGTCGCAGGTGTACCGCCTGGCGATGCTTCCTTCGACGATTACATGGCCAGCTTCGTTCTGGCGGATGACGAGACGCTAGCTGGTGTTCTGGAGCAGTACGAGGAAGCAAGCAGATACACCAACGACGTAATCGAGAGCATCGACGATCCGGGGCGCCGTGTACCGCTCCCCGACGCACCTTGGTATCCCGATTCTGAGAGATGCACGGTTCGATGGATCTTGCTCCATCTCATTGAAGAGACTGCGCGGCATGCAGGACACGCCGACATCATCCGAGAAGCTCTGGATGGAGCGTTGAGCGGTCCGCTTATGGCCGCAGCCGAAGGATGGCCTGAGGACGGGTGGATCAAACCCTGGCGGCCGGTCGCCTGACGCCGCTTCCAGCTAGCGCACTTCGGCATGTCTGAAGGAGCGGGGCCGTGTCAAGGGGCTGGGGTCTTTCGTTCGTTCGTGACGGCGCCGGCGCCGTCCTGAACCAGGGCGCGCGTCGTCAGAGCGCCGGCGGAACCGGAACAATGATGGGGCTATCGAGCTGTGATGCGGCTCACGCCGCGGGTCTCCACACCATCTCCCCCAGGTCGTGAGGGCGGGCAGGGCTCGGCCTGCCAAGGCATGTCTCCGCCGACCAAACGGCGCGCATGGTGTGGTCCGGCCAACGGCCGGGAGGGCTCAAGCACTTACGCGATCTGCTCCCGGAAGAGGAGAGATCCTGCCGAATCTCGAGCCGCACCCGACCGTGGGGCCGAGCTCACGACGCCTCCGTGGCCAGAGCGCGGATCTCGTGGTCGCGCAGGCCGTAGTAGACGAGCGTGAGGAGTTTGCGAGCCACCGCTGCGCGGGCCTTGTACTTGCCGCGGCGCTCGGCGATCTGGTGGAAGTCTTCGCGCAGCTTCGTGCCGCCACGCCGACCCGAGACGGCCTCGATGGCGGCCCAGCGCATGAGCTTCGAGCCCATCTTGGTGATCTGGCCGCGGATGACCTTAGTGTCGGACTCGTGGTGCCGGGGAGCCAAGCCGGCCCAGGAGCTGAGGGCCTCGGGGCTCTTGAAGCGCGAGACGTCGCCGATCTCGGCCACGAAGATGGCCGCCAGGGTCCGCCCCACCCCAGGGATGGTCTGGACGGCCTCGTAGGCGGGGTCGCCCTTGAGCCGGTGATGGATCTCGCGTTCGACCTTGGCCACCTCGGCGTCGTAGTGGTCGATGAGCTCGCGCAGCGAGGCCATGCGGATGCCGTAGCCGTCGCCCACGTGCTCCATGGCGTCGAGCTGGGCGTTGCCCCCGGGCCCGAACATCCAGCCCCGGCTGGGCAGCTCGCCCTCCTTGGCCATCACCGCGTGGATCTGGGCCTTGAGGCCCGTGCGCAGCTCGACGAGCTTGTGGCGATAGCGGACGAGCTCGCGCAGCTCCCGCGTCTCCTTCGGGGCGATCCACGCCTCGTCCAGCCGACCCAAGCGCAGGAGATCGGCGAGGTCGCGGGCGTCGCGCTCGTCGTTCTTCACCCGGCGCTTGCCCCAGTCGTTGCCGGCGGGGTGGGCCAGGTGGACCGAGAGCCCCTGCTCCTGGAGCAGGTCGACGGCCCAGTACCAGCCATAGGTGGCCTCGATCACCACCTCGGGGTCGGTGCTGTGCTCCAGGACCGCCTCGAGCAGGGCCTGGGGCTCGTTGACGATGCGCTTGCAGCCGAGGCGGGTTCCCTCGCAGTCCATGGTGAAGATCACGGACCGGCGGCGGTGCAGGTCAATCCCTACGTAGTGTCTCATTGGG
>DASPTT010000089.1:0-9703 GCA_035623275.1 Acidimicrobiales bacterium | reverse complement strand
CGCCTCCGGCAGTGCCGCGCCCCCGGCAGGACTCGAACCTGCGCACCCGGCTCCGGAGGCCGGTGCTCTATCCGCTGAGCTACGAGGGCGGGTGCCGCATCGGCGCGCTGTGACCGGTGCGTCGACCTTGGTGACCTGCATCGTACCCGGCTCCGGTCGATCGGGAACCCGAAGGTAGCCTTCCGCCATGCGCGATCGGGGACCGGGTGGAGTGGAACTGGCCCCCGCGCCCGACGAGGGCCCGGTGGGCGACGCCCTGCTCCCCATGACCGCGCAGCGCCGGGCCGACGGTCGTCTGAGCGTCGGGGGCGTGGACTTCCTGTCCCTGGCCGAGGAGCACGGCACCCCGCTGTTCGTCTACGACGAGGCGCACCTGCGGGCGCGCTGTCGCGGGGCGCGGGCCGCCTGGGGGGAAGGTGTCGCCTATGCCACCAAGTCCTTCCTGTGCCTGGCGATGGCCCGCCTGGTGTCCGAGGAGGGCTTGGCCCTCGACGTGGCCACCGGCGGCGAGCTGCACGTCGCCCTGGCCGCCGGGGTCGACCCCGCCCGGATCGTGGTGCACGGCAACAACAAGTCCGAGACGGAGCTGGCCCGCGCCCTGGAGGCCGGCGTGGGCCGGATCGTCGTGGACTCCTTCGACGAGATCGACCGGCTGGCCAAGCTCACCGCCGGCCGGACCCGGCCCCAGCCGGTCCTCGTCCGGGTCACCCCGGGTGTGGAGGCGCACACCCACGAGTTCGTCCGCACGGGCCAGGACGACTCCAAGTTCGGCCTCGGGCTGGCGTCGGGGGCGGCGGCCGAGGCGCTGGCGCGGGTCGCGTCGGTGCCGGGCATCGAGGTGGTCGGGATCCACGCGCACATCGGCAGCCAGGTGTTCCGGATGGCGTCGTTCGCCGAGGAGGTGCGGGCGCTGGCCGGGTTCGTCGCCCCGCTGGGCCTCCCAGAGCTGTGCATCGGCGGCGGCCTCGGCGTCGCCTACGTCGCGGGGGAGCCCTCGCCGTCCATGGCGGCGTGGGCGGACACGGTGCGAGAGGCGTGTGCCGCCGCGGGCATCCCCGGCACGACGCGGATCAGCGCGGAGCCTGGGCGTGCCATCGTCGCCAGCGCCGGCATGACGCTCTATCGCGTCGGGACGATCAAGGAGGTCCCCGGCGTGCGCACCTTCGTCTCGGTCGACGGCGGTATGAGCGACAACCCGAGGCCCGTGCTCTACGGCAGCGGCTACGAGGCCTTCCTCCCTCGAGCCGTCGACGCTCCTCGGCCCCGCCCCGTGCGCGTCGTGGGCAAGCACTGCGAGTCGGGAGACATCGTCGTCGCCGACGCGCGCGTCCCGGCCGACATCGTCGTAGGCGACGTACTGGCCACACCTGTCACCGGGGCGTACGGGTACGCCATGGCCTCCAACTACAACAAGGTGCCCCGCCCCGCGGTCGTCTTCGTCGCCGATGGCCGCGCGAGGATCGTGGTGCGGCGCGAGACCGACGACGACCTCGTGCGCCTCGACGTGTGAGGCAGCGGTCCGGTGGCTCGGTCCCGGCGCGGGCGGGCGGTAGCGTGAGCGAATGGTGACGAGCGGGCTGCAGCGCGGCGACAGGGAGCCCCCCGTGGACGGTGGGGACCCCGTCGGCGTGGCCGTGCTCGGCGCCGGGACCGTGGGCGGCGCGCTGGTGGCCATGCTGCTGGGCGACGCCCCGGGGATCGAGCAGCGCTCGGGGGTACGCATCGAGCTGATGGGCGTCGCGGTGGCCGACCCGGCGCGCCCGAGGGAAGGGATCCCGCCTGCGCTCCTCACCGGCGACGCCAAGGCCCTCGTCGACGACCCCCGGGTGCAGGTCGTGGTCGAGCTGATCGGGGGTGTGGACCCCGCCCGGGGCCTCGTCGAGTCCGCGCTCGGCGCCGGAAAGCCGGTGGTCACCGCCAACAAGGAGCTGTTGGCGACCTACGGCGCCGAGCTGGCGCGCGCGGCGGCCGGTGCGGGGGTCGACCTGCTCTACGAGGCGGCCGTGGCCGGGGCCATCCCGATCATCCGCCCGCTGCGCGAGTCACTGGCGGGGGAGCGGGTTCGGCGGGTGATGGGGATCGTCAACGGCACGACGAACTACATCCTCACCACCATGACGGAGTCTGGCAGCTCGTACGCGGAGGCGCTCGCCGAGGCACAACGCCTCGGGTATGCCGAGCGTGACCCGAGTGCCGACGTCGAGGGGCACGATGCCGCGGCCAAGGCCGCCATCGTCGCCAGTCTGGCCTTTCGGCGGGACGTGGTCGCCGACGACGTCCGTCGCGAGGGGATCGCCCGAGTGCAGCCCGTGGACATCGCCTTCGCGGGTCGTCTCGGCTACGTCGTCAAGCTGCTGGCCGTGGCGGAGCGCTTCGAGGACAACGACGAGATCTCGGTGCGCGTGCACCCGGCCATGCTCCCCACCACCCACCCGCTGGCGTCGGTGCGCGGGGCCTACAACGCGGTGTTCGTGGAGGGCGAGGCCTGTGGGGAGCTCATGCTCTACGGGCGCGGCGCGGGTGGCTTGCCCACCGCCTCGGCGGTCCTCGGCGACCTCATCGACGCCGCCCACCACCTGCGCTCGGGCGCCGCGGCGCGCCTGGTGCCGCGTGGGCGGGCCTGCATCCGGCCGACCGACGACCTGCGCTGCGCGTGGTACCTCAACATCGACGTGGTCGACCGACCCGGGGTGCTCGCCGCGGTCGCCCATGTGTTCGGCGACCATGGCGTCTCCATCCGGTCGATGGAGCAGGTCGGGCTGGGCGACGAGGCGCGCCTCATCTTCCTGACCCACGTGGCGCGCGACGGTGACGTGACCGAGACCATCGAGGGACTGCGCGCGCTCGACGTGGTCGAGCACGTGGGCGGGGTGCTGCGCGTGCTCGGCGACGAGGAGGTCCGCTGACCGTGGCGAGCTGGCCGGGTGTCGTCGAGGCCTACCGTGCCTACCTGCCGGTGGACGCGTCGACCCCGGTGGTCACCCTGCTCGAGGGCGACACCCCGCTGCTCGAGGCCCCTCGGCTGTCCGAGCGCGTCGGGGCGCGCGTCCTGCTCAAGCTGGAGGGCCTCAACCCGACGGGATCCTTCAAGGACCGGGGGATGACGATGGCCATCTCCAAGGCGGTGGAGGACGGGGCGAAGGCCGTGGTGTGCGCGTCCACGGGGAACACCTCGGCCTCGGCGGCCGCCTACGCGGCGCGCGCCGGGCTCACGTGTGCGGTGCTCATCCCCGACGGCGCCATCGCGTTGGGCAAGCTGGCCCAGGCCCTCGTGCACGGGGCGAAGGTGCTCCAGGTGCGCGGGAACTTCGACGAGGCGCTCGCCATCGTCCGCCGTCTCGGCGAGCACGCACCGGTCACCGTCGTCAATTCCGTCAATCCGTTTCGCATCGAGGGTCAGAAGACGGGTGCCTTCGAGATCGTCGACGCCCTCGGCGACGCGCCCGACGTCCACTGCATCCCGGTGGGCAACGCCGGCAACATCACCGCGTACTGGCGCGGGTACTGCGAATACCGTGAGGCAGGCCGCTCGACGCGGCTCCCGCAGATGCTGGGTTTCCAGGCCGCGGGCGCCGCGCCCATCGTGGCCGGCCATCCCATCGAGCACCCCGAGACCATCGCGACGGCCATCCGGATCGGCAACCCGGCGTCGTGGTACGGCGCGACCGCTGCCGCGAGCGAATCGGGCGGAGGGATCTCGGCGGTCACCGACGACGAGATCCTCGACGCGTACCGCTTCCTGGCCTCGGAGGAGTCGGTGTTCTGCGAAGCGGCCTCGGCCGCGTCGGTGGCGGGCCTCCTGAAGGCCGGCGTCCCGGCGAGGTCCACCGTCGTGTGCGTCCTGACCGGCCATGGCCTGAAGGACCCGGATCTGGCGATGCGCGTGATCACGGTGCCCACCACCGTCGAGGCGGACGACGCCGCGGTCCGCGAGGCACTCGGGCTCTAGGACCGACGGGCCCGGCGCCGATCGGAGAGGGGCCGGGACCGTCGGGGCCCGTGGGGACCGTCAGGTCGGTGGGACCACGGGGCCAGTGGGGACCGACGCGGCTAGTCGGGAAGGACCGGGCCAGTCGGGACCGACGGGGCCCATGGGGACGGGCCGGTCGGGAAGGACCGGCGTCGGCCGGGAACAACCGGCGTCGGCCGGGAACAACCGGCGGCGGCCCGGTGTTGTTGCCCATGACGGTCTCCGTCCGGTACCATGATCGGTACCGCCGCCCCCCAGGATCCCTAGGTGTGTCGCGGGCGACCGAAACCTTTCCAGGTGGTCCCGCTGGCGGCTCGAGTCGATCGCTCGGGGGGTAGCGGCGGGTCCGGTGTGCGTGCGTCCCACGCATCGGGTCGCTTGTTCCTTCTCACCCCCTGACCGACGAACCTGTCGGTGGGGACGCATTTAGCGAGGTGGCTGAATGGCTGCAGAGCAACAGCTCGAGCGGTCGGTGCTCGAACGCAAGGAGCGTGACGAGCTGCGGGCCATCGCCCAGGCGATGTCCCTCGACACGAATTCGCGCAGTAAGAAGGCCGACATCATCGACCAGATCCTGCGAGCCGCAGGGGTCGAGGTGGCCGCGGCGCCGGCTAACGGCGACACCGCGCCGGCCACGCGCGGCCGAACGGCCAAGCGTGAGGCCGAGCCGGAGGTGCCGACGCCGACGTCGACCAACGGTCACGACGCCGAGCCGGCGGCCGCCGCGGTGGAGCCCGAGGCGCTGCCCGCAGCCCCCAAGGCACCCGCCGCCGGTGGCACCGAAGGCGGGGCACCCCAGGGCGGGGGCCAGCACCGCCAGCCGGGCGGGGGCCAGAACCGCCAGGGCGGCGAGCCGGGCAACCGCCGGAGCCGGCGCCGTCGCGGCCGCGAACGCGGGCCCGGCGGGCCCGGCGGGGGCGAGCGCGAGCTCCAGGGCGGTGGGCAGGAAGCCCAGTACCAGGGCGAGCTCGTCCCGGTCAGGGGCCTGCTGGACCTGCGCGACGAGGGCTACGGGTTCCTGCGCGCCGACGGCTACCTGCCGAGCTCGCGTGACGTCTACGTCTCGATCAGCCAGGCGCGGCGCTTCGCCCTCCGCAAGGGAGACTACGTCGAGGGCGCGTGCCGGCCCGCGGCGTCGAACGAGAAGTTCCCTGCCCTCATCCGCATCGACACCGTCTGCGCCCTGGCGCCGGACGAGGCGCGCGGCCGACCCCGCTTCGAGGACCTCACACCGCTGTTCCCCGACGAGCAGCTGCGGCTCGAGACCGGAGGCGCGGCCGAGATCACGACGCGGATCATCGATCTGCTCTCCCCGATCGGCAAGGGCCAGCGCGGCATGATCGTGTCGCCGCCCAAGGCGGGCAAGACGACCATCCTCAAGCAGATCGCGCACTCCATCGAGGACAACAACCCCGAGGTGCACCTCATCGTCCTCCTGGTCGACGAGCGCCCCGAGGAGGTCACGGACATGCGCCGCTCGGTCAAGGGCGAGGTGGTGGCGTCCACCTTCGACCGGCCGTCGGATGAGCACACGGCCATCGCCGAGCTCACCATCGAGCGCGCCAAGCGCCTCGTCGAGCTGGGCAAGGACGTGGTGATCGTGCTCGACGGCATCACCCGGCTCGCCCGTGCCTACAACCTGGCGCAGCCGGCGACCGGCCGGATCATGTCCGGTGGTGTGGACTCCGGTGCCCTCTATCCGCCCAAGAAGTTCTTCGGTGCCGCCCGCAACATCGAGGAAGGGGGTTCGCTGACCATCCTGGCGACCGCCCTGGTGGAGACGGGCTCGAAGATGGACGAAGTCATCTTCGAGGAGTTCAAGGGCACGGGGAACATGGAGCTGCGCCTCGACCGCCGCCTGGCGGAACGCCGGCTGTACCCCTCGATCGACGTCAACGCCAGCTCGACGCGCCACGAGGAGCTGCTCTTCGACCGCAGTGCCCTCCAGCAGGTCTGGAAGCTGCGCCGAGTGCTCAACGCGCTGGCGGCCGACGGCAATGCGGCGGCCGGCCTCGAGCTGCTCATCGACAAGATCCGCAGCACCAAGAGCAATGACGAGTTCCTGGCCGAGATCGCCAAGGGACCGGCGCCGCCGGTGTGACGCGGCCGGTACACTCGGAGACGCCATGAAGACCGACATCCACCCCGACTACGTCGACGCCACCGTGCACTGCTCGTGCGGGAACACCTTCGCGACTCGTTCGACGAAGGCCGACCTGCACGTCGAGCTGTGCAACGAGTGCCACCCCTTCTTCACCGGCAAGCAGAAGCTCGTCGACTCGGGCGGCCGCGTCGAGCGCTTCGAGCGCCGGTACGGGGCGCGCAAGTCCCGCCAGAAGAAGGCCTGAGCGGCCCGGCGGGGGCGGGTGGCCGCCCCGGCGGCGCCTAGCCTGGAGCAGTGGATCAGGACCGCCTTGCCGAGTGGGAACGCGAGCACCAGTCCGTGCTCGCCGCCCTCGGTGATCCCGGCGTCCTGGCGGACCCCGCACGCCTGCGCGACACCTCGCGCCGGCACAAGGACCTCGAGGGGCTGATCGGGGCGGGTCGCGCTGTCGCCGGCGCGGAGCAGGACGTCGCCGCGGCCCGCGAGATGGTGGCCGAGGCCGGTCCCGAGGACCGCGACCTCGCCCGGGGCGAGCTGGAGCGGGCCGAGGCCGAGCTGGCTGCGGCCGAGGAGGAGCTTCGCCGGCTGCTGGCGCCCCGTGACCCCAACGAAGGGCGCAATGTGATCGTCGAGATCCGCGGCGCCGAGGGCGGCGAGGAGGCCAACCTGTTCGCCGGGGATCTCTTCACCATGTACCGCCGCTTCGCCGACCGCCACGGCTGGCGCGTCGAGGTGCTGTCCCTGGACCCCTCCGAGCGCTACGGCATCAACGAGGTGACGTTCGTGGTCAGGGGGGCCGACGCCTGGCAGCGGATGAAGCACGAGGGAGGCACCCACCGGGTCCAGCGGGTGCCGGTGACGGAGTCCCAGGGCCGCGTCCACACCTCCGCGGCCACGGTGATGGTGCTCCCCGAAGCCGAGGAGGTCGACGTGCAGATCGATCCTGCGGACCTCCGGGTCGACGTGTTCCGGTCGTCCGGGCCGGGCGGACAGTCGGTCAACACCACCGACTCGGCAGTACGGGTCACGCACCTGCCCACAGGGATCATCGTCTCGATGCAGGACGAGAAGAGTCAGATCCAGAACCGGGCCCGGGCCATGGTGGTGCTCCGGGCCCGCCTGCTCAAGCTCGAGCAGGACCGTCAGGCCGCCGAGCAGTCCGCGCAGCGCCGCAGCCAGGTGGGGGCAGGTGGGCGCTCGGAGAAGATCCGGACCTACAACTTCAAGGACAACCGGGTCACCGACCACCGCATCAAGATGACGTTGCACAAGCTCGACCGTGTGCTCGATGGCGAGCTCGACGAGCTCGTGGACGCACTGCTCGAGGACGAGCGCACCCGCCAGATCGCCGACGCCGCCGCGGCCGCCGCGGGGGCATGAACGCCGTCGGGGACCGCGCGACGGCGACGCTGGGCGAGGTCGTCGCCCGTTGCGCGCGCCTGCTCGGGTCGGCGACGGAGGCGCGCTGGTTGGTGGAGCACGTGACCGGGCTCCACGGCGCCGCGCTGGCCGCTCGCCTCGACCGCGCCCCGCCCGAGGGGCTCGACGCCGCCCTGGACCCGTTGCTGGCGCGGCGCCGCGCCGGCGAGCCCCTGCAGTACGTGCTCGGGGTGTGGCCGTTCCGGACGATCGAGCTCGCGGTGGACGAGCGGGTGCTCATCCCCCGCCCCGAGACCGAGGTGGTGGCGGGCATCGCCCTCGATCTCCTGCGAGCGTCCGGCGTGGGTGGGCCCCGGCGCGCCGCCGACCTCGGCACCGGGTCCGGTGCCATCGCGCTGGCCCTGGTCGCAGAAGGCCCCGTCGGCCTCCAGGTGTGGGCCACGGACCGCTCCGCCGACGCGTTGGCCGTGGCCCGGGCCAACGGCGCGCGCCTCGCGGCGCGAGACCCGTCGACGGCCGGGCGGGTCCACTTCGTCCAGGGAGCGTGGTTCTCCGCCCTGCCCGCGGCGCTGGCCGGGTCGCTGTCACTCGTCGTGTCGAACCCGCCCTACGTCGCCGAGGCGGAATGGGCCGGGCTCGACGCTGCCGTCCGCGACCACGAGCCCCGCGCGGCCCTGGTGGCCGGGCCTTCGGGGCTGGAATCGATCGACGCCGTGGTGGCCGGCGCCGGCCGGTGGCTCGCCCCCGGCGGTCACCTGGTCGTCGAGATCGCCCCGCACCAGGCGGGCGAGGTCGCGCACCGGGCATCGTCCGCCGGGTACACCGGCGTCCGCGTCGCACGCGATCTGGCCGGCCGGCCCCGAGCGCTCGTGGCCCGACAGCCCCCCACGCGATGAGCGCCGACCGGCGCGCCGCCCTCGACGCCGCGATCGCCGCCCTGGTCAGTGGGCGGGTCGTCGGCGTGCCCACCGACACCGTCTACGGCCTCGCCGCGGACCCCGAGCACCCCGAGGCCACCCGCGCCCTGTTCGCCCTCAAGGGCCGGCCCGAACGGGTCGAGCTGCCGGTGCTGGTGGCGGACGTGGCCCAGGCGCAGGCCGTGGCCGAGCTCGGGCCCGGCGTGCGCCGGCTGGCGCAGCGGTTCTGGCCCGGCGCCCTGACGATCGTGGTGCCCCGACGGGGGAGCGAGCACTGGTCCATCGGCGGTGACGGCCGCAGCGTCGGTCTCCGGTGCCCGGCCCACGAGATCCCCCGGGCCCTGTGTGCGGCGGTCGGGCCCCTGGCGACCACGAGTGCCAACCGACACGGCGAGCCCCCGCTGACCACTGCGGCCTCGGTGCGCGCGGTCTTCGGCGACCTCCTCGGCGTCGTGCTCGACGGTGGGACGTGCGCGGGGTCGCCCTCGACGGTGGTCGACCTCACCGGCGAGACGGCCCGGTGCCTGCGCCAGGGCGCGCTGGCCTGGGAGGACGTCGTCACCGCGCTGAGCGGCGACGCGTCCCGCCCTTAGATCGCGTCGGCGCGGTCCTCCACGGCCGACTTGAGCCGCGCCAGGGTCACCTCCATGGTGCGGCGGTTGTGCGCCTGGCGGTCGCCCACCCCGCTCGCCAGAGGACCGAAGACCTTGAAGACGAGGCCGCGCCTGTCCTCCATGGTCTCGGTCACGGTCGTCGCGGTCGTCGCGCCCGTCGCGCCCGTCGCGTCCGGGGCGAACCGGTAGCGCCAGAGCGCCACCGGGCGTCCGAGGAAGCGGACCTCCCACGACAGCTCACGCCCGGGGTCGGCTGTGACGATCGTGCACGAGGTGGACCATCGCCAGACGCCGTTGCGGTTGTCCCCACGAAAGCGCGCCCCGGGGACGGCGGTCGTGGCGCCACCCACCCAGCGGCCGCCCCGGCACTCGGGGCTCCACTCGCCCATGCGGGTGACGTCTGCCACCGCGCGGTAGACGGCGTCCGCATCGGCGCCGACCGACGTCTCGACCTCGATCACCTCGTTGCGTGCGTCCTCCATGGCGCGCTCCTCTCCGGGTCGGTGGCGGCCGCGTCGCTCGGTCGTACCGGGATGTGCCGCAGGATCCCGGCGGGCCCCGACGCTAGCGGGAGCCGGGCCGACGGCACCTAGCGGAGCTCGGCACGGGCGCCCGGCAGCAGGCGGGCCGTCCGGCCACAGCCCTCCTCGCGCTCGAGCCCGGCGAGGGTGTCCGCGTCGGTGGTGTTCGCCCACGTGCGCCGTCCGTCGTCGGTGCG
>DASPTT010000088.1:0-17118 GCA_035623275.1 Acidimicrobiales bacterium | reverse complement strand
TTCGCCTTGGAGGTGATCGGGCGACCCAAGCACGTGGTCGCCGCCCAGGTGCCCCAGGTCCTCGACCTCGTGGGTCTGTCCAAGAAGAGGGACAACCTGCCGAGCGAGCTCTCCGGTGGCGAGCAGCAGCGGGTGGCCGTGGCTCGAGCCTTCGTCAACCGCCCGCTCGTGCTCCTGGCCGACGAGCCCACCGGCAACCTCGACCCCGCCACCAGCCAGGGCATCATGCGCCTGCTCGACCGCATCAACCGGACGGGCACCACGGTTGTGATCGCCACCCATGACGCCGGGATCGTCGACCAGATGCGGCGACGGGTCATCGAGCTCGACCACGGCACGATGGTGCGCGACCAGGCCCGCGGCGTGTACGGCTATGGCACCTGACCGGAGTCCGGAGGACTGATGCCCGTTTCCGTCGACTACGTGGCGCGCGAGACCGTCTCGAACCTGTGGCGCAACCGCCTCATGACGGTCGCCGCCGTCTTGACCGTGGCCGTGTCCCTGTCACTGGTGGGCTCCGCCCTCCTCGTCCGCCAGAGCGTGGCCCACGCCACCGCCCGCTGGCAGCACGGGGTCAACGTGCTCGTGTTCCTGAGCCCCAACGTGACCTCGTCGCAGCAGGCGTCGGTGACCAGCCAGCTCCAGCAGCTTCCCTATGTCCAATCGTGCGTCTACCGCAGCTCCCAGTACGACTACAACGAGGCCAGGCACATCCTGGCCCCCGACGTGTCGCAGGCGCTGACGGTGGCGACGATGCCGTCGTCACTTCGGTGCGTGCTCAACGACCCCGCCCAGGCACAGGCCGTCTACACCCAGTTCCACGCCAGCCCCGGCGTCCTCGGCATCCACTGGCCGAGCCAGGCCGTGCGCAACATGGAGAACGTGACCCACATCGCCCAGTGGGTCGTGCTCTCCCTGGCGGTGATCCTGCTGCTCTCGGCCTCCGTGCTGATCCTCAACACGATCCGGCTGGCCATCTTCGCCCGGCGCCGCGAAGTGTCGGTCATGAAGCTCGTGGGCGCCACCAACTGGTTCATCCGGGTGCCCTTCATGTGCGAGGGGCTCGTGCAGGGCCTGTTCGGCGCGCTGATCGCCGCCTTGGCGGTCACGGTGCTGCACTGGGTCATCAACTACTTCGCCACGAACCCCTCGAGCCCCGTCTACCAGTTCTGGATGCCCACGTCCCAGCTCGTGGTCACGAACATCGTCGTCGTCGTGGTCGGCCTCCTCGTGGGCACGCTGGGGTCGGCCTTCGCCATCCGCCGCTTCCTCGACGCCTGACGGCCGGCGCCGGGTGCCTTCCCCCGGGTCCTGCTCACCTGGCTCAAGGCGATCGGGCGTGACGCCGATGCCTGTAGGGGAGCGGCGGAGATCGCAAAGGAGTGCCCCCATGGCCCGACTCGGTGAGAACGCAGCGGCTGACGACCGGACGCATCTGGTGTCGATCGAGCCCGTGAAGGGCCGTCGTGCCTGGGAGCACGCGTCGTGCACCTGCGGCGCCGAGCGCGATTTCTCGGTCGACGGGTTCGTCGAGGACTGGGCGCTCGTCCACACCCAGCCGGCGAGCGACTGGATCGCGGCGAAGGCCTCCTGACGGGGGGCGCACGTGGACCGAGGCCGGAGGGTCGCCGCCGGGGCGCTCGTCGCGCTCGGTCTCGTCGTCGGATCGCTGGCGCTCGGCGCCTGGTGGGTCCAGGCGGTCGTCACCCAGGAGTTCCCGGTGCTCGGGTCCCTGGCCTTGCACTCCGAGGAGCGGGCGGTCGAGGCGCAGCTCCAGGCCCAGTCGGGCGCGGCCGGCCTGTCGCCGTCGACACGTGCGGCGGTGACCGGCGCGCTGAACCAGCCCTCGGTGCGAAGCGCCTTGTCCTCGGGCAACCCCGCCACCGCGCTGCACGACGCGCTGGTGAGGGCCGACCCGGCCCTGACGCCGGTGCTGGCCGCCCATCCGTTGACCCTGCCGCCGGTGGGACGGAGCATCGATCGCGAGCTGGCGCAGCTGCAGCCCGACGCCAAGCTGGGTCTCGGCATGGCCGCCGCGCTCGTGCTCGTCGGCTTCGCGCTGGCGGTCGACCGCTTCCGGGTGCTGCGCCACGTCGGGTGGTGGGGCGTGGTCGCGGGTGGCATGCCGCTGCTGCTGGGGTGGGGTATCCCCGCGGCAACCGGACTGGGGCAGGCACACGGCTGGGCGGGCAACGTCGCCCGGGCCGAGCTCGACGCCACGGTGCCCCTGCGCGCCCTGTCCGAGACCCTGTGCGCGACGGGGGCCCTGCTCGTCGCCGTCGGCTGGGTCACCCCCCGCGCGTTGCGGCGGCTGTCCTCCGCCGGTCCGCGACCGGGTGACGCCGGCGCGGTGGCGGGTGCCGCGGGGGCGATGCCGGGCGCCGCGGGGGCGATGCCGGGCGCGGCGGGGACCGGTGCCCGCGCCGCGCTCTCCTCGTCGCGGGTGGACGTCCGGCTCTGACCCGACCCGGCGCGGCCTAACGTCGCGCCATGCCGCTCGAGCTCGCCGTCGTCGACGCCTTCACCGACCGTCCCTTCACCGGGAACCCCGCGGCCGTGGCGGTCGTCCCCGCGTTCCCCGCGGACGACCGCATGCAGCTCGTGGCGCGGGAGATGTCTCTGTCGGAGACCGCCTTCGCCGTGCCCCGCGCTGACGGCGAGCACGACCTGCGCTGGTTCACGCCCTACGCCGAGGTGGACCTGTGCGGGCACGCCACCCTGGCCACGGCGCACGTGCTGGGCGGGTCGGGGACCTTCCACACCCGCCGCGGCGTCCTCCGGTGCACGCCGGGGGAGGGCGGCTGGATCGACATGGACTTCCCCGCCGATCCGCCCGCCGTCGTGGCCGCCCCGGGCGGCGGCCTCGGCCTTCCCGCCCGTCGATGGGGGCGTGGACGTGACGACGTCCTGGTGGAGCTGGCCGACGCCGAGGCCGTGCGGTCGATGGTGCCCGACCTCGGCGCCGTCGCCGCGCTCGGGTCGCGTGCCCTGATCGTGACGGCGGCGTCCGACCGGGCCGGCGTCGACTGCGTGAGCCGCGTGTTCGGGCCCAACGTGGGGATCCCCGAGGACCCCGTCACCGGGTCGGCCCACTGCACGCTGGCCTGCTACTGGTCCGAGCGTCTGGGGCGGTCGTCGCTGGTGGGCGAGCAGGCCTCCGCACGCGGGGGGATCGTCCGGATGCGGCTGGCCGGGGACCGCGTCGTGCTGTCGGGCCAGGCCGTGACCGTCGCCACGACCACACTGCACGCCTGAGACCCCCGTGCCCACCCCGGTCCCGCTCCCGCCCCCGGCGGCCCCCCGAGCGCTCGCCCTCGTCGAGCGATGGCCGGTGCGGTCCGCGTCGGTCGGCGTGGTCCGCAGGGACCCGGCGACCGGTCGCGCCGGCGTGTCGCCGGCGGTCGACGTCGTCGACGCCGTCGGCGACGAGCACCGGTCGTACGCCTGGGCGTCGGTCTCCAAGGTCCTCGTGACCCTGGCCGTGCTCGTGGCCGTGGAGGAGGGGACGCTGGCGCTCGACGAGCCCGCCGGACCGCCCCGGAGCACGGTGCGCCACCTCCTGGCGCACGCGTCGGGCCTCGGGCCGGACGTGCAGGTGGCGATGAGCGCCCCGGGCCGCCGCCGGATCTACTCCAATGCCGGCTTCGAGGTCCTCGCCGAGCACCTCGCGGCGCGAGCGGCGATGCCTTTCGTCGACTACCTCGTCGCCGGCGTCCTCGAGCCGCTCTCGATGACCGGCACCGTGCTGGCGCCGGGGGCGTCGGCGGCCTCGGGCGTGCACGGCCCCTTGCGGGACCTGCTCACCCTGTGCGCAGAACTGCTGGCCCCGACCCTGGTGTCGGCCGGCACCCTGGCCGAGGCGACGACCGTGGCGTTCCCGGGCCTCGCCGGCGTGGTGCCCGGCTACGGGCGCTACGACCCGTGCGACTGGGGACTGGGCCTCGAGATCAAGGACGCCAAGGTGCCCCACTGGACCGGGCGGACGAACAGCCCGGCCACCTTCGGCCACTTCGGCCGGTCGGGCACGTTCGCCTGGGTGGACCCGGTGGCCGCCGTCGCCTGCGCGGGCCTCACCGACACGCCGTTCGGGCCCTGGGCGCAACAGGCCTGGCCCGCCCTGGCCGACGCCGTGGTGGCGCAATGGGCCTAGGCTGCCGGCGATGAAGGGCGTCATCCTGGCGGGGGGGAGCGGCACGCGCCTGCATCCCCTGACGCGCATCACGAACAAGCATCTGTTGCCCATCTACGACCGCCCGATGATCAACTACGCCATCGAGGCCCTGGTGCTGGCGGGCATCACCGAGATCATGCTGGTCACCGGGGGCACGCACGCGGGGGAGTTCCTGCGGCTCCTCGGCAACGGGCACGAGTACGGGATCGACCGGCTCACCTACGGCTACCAGGAGCGCCCCGGCGGCATCGCCGAGGCCCTCGGCCTCGCCGAGCGCTTCGCCGGCGGCGACGACGTGCTCGTCATGCTGGCCGACAACATCGTCGAACGAAGCTTCCGCGGCACGGTGGAGCGCTTCGCCGCACAAGGCGGTGGTGCCCGGATCGTGCTGACCGAGGAACGCGATCCCGTGCACCTCCGGCACCTGGGCGTGCCCGAGTTCGACGAGCAGCGCCGCATCGTCCGCATCGTCGAGAAGCCCGACGACCCGCCCAGCCAGTACGCGGTGACGGGGATCTACTGCTACGACCCGGCGGTGTTCCAGGTGATCACCACGCTCGAGCCCTCGGGGCGAGGCGAGCTCGAGATCACCGACGTGAACAACTGGTACGTCGAGCAGCGCACGATGGCCTACGACGTGCTGGAGGGGTTCTGGGGCGACGCCGGCGAGTCGATCGACGCGTACTACCGGGTCAACGACTTCGTGCGCGAGAACGGCGCCAACAAGGGCTGAGCGTCAGCCCGCGGCCTCGACGTCCTCGCCCGCAGCCGCCCCATCCAGCCAGGCGACGGTCTCGGCGCGGTGCCGGGCGTAGTCGACCTTGCCCGTGGGCGCCCGGCCGATCGTCTCCACCAAGTGCACGCGCTTGGGCGCCTTGTAGTGGGCCAGGTGGGCCTTGACGTGGGCGATGACGTCGTCCTCGCCGAGCGCCATCCCCGGGCGCGGCTCGACCACGGCGGCGACCACCTCGCCGAAGCGCGGGTCGGGGACGCCCACGGCCACCGCGTCCCGCACGGCCTCGTGACGCTTGAGCACCTCCTCGACCTCCTCGGGGAAGACCTTCTCGCCGCCGGTGTTGATGCACACGGAGCCGCGCCCGAGCAGCTGGATCGACCCGTCGGCCTCGACGATCGCGAAGTCGCCGGGCACCGAGTAGCGCACGCCGTCGATGACCCGGAAGGTCGCGGTCGACTTGGCTTCGTCCTTGTAGTAGCCGAGGGGGTTGCGGCCGCCGAGGGCGAGCACCCCCCGCTCGCCCGACCCCGGCGCCACGTCCCGGTCCGTCTCGGGGTCGATCACCCGCACGCCCGGGCCGAGGGTGAAGTGGGCCGTGTGCTCCGCCGAGGTGCCGCTCGAGACCGAGGCCCCCATGCCCAGCGCCTCCGACGACGAGAAGGCGTCGACGAGCATCATCGTCGGGTGGTGCTTGAGCAGCCCGCGTTTGGTCTCCTCGCTCCACATCACCCCCGACGACAGGATGGCGAGGAGCGTCGACAGGTTGTAGGCACCCGGGCGGTCGTCGAGCGCGGCCAGGATCGGCTTGGCGAAGGCGTCGCCCACGATCGCCATCAGGTTGACGTTGTCGCGCTCGACCGTCTCGAGCAGCTCCACCGGGTCGAAGTGCCGGTTCGTCAGCGTCACGATGCATCCCCCGATGTCGAGGGCGCCGATGGACGAGAACATCCCGGTGCCGTGCATGAGCGGGCAGGCCGGCAGGTGGACGGGGCCGGCGCCGACGATGGTCTTGGCCAGGCCCTCGAGGCCGCCGTCCTCGGGGACGCGCAGCAGGTTGCCGCCGTTGATCTTGGCGAAGAGGTCGTCTTGACGCCACATGACGCCCTTGGGCATCCCGGTGGTCCCCCCGGTGTAGAGGAGCAACAGGTCGTCGCCGCTGCGACCCCACGGGCCGGCGACGCGATCGGGGCCGCCCGCCGCGGCCGCCTCCTCGTAGGCGAGCGCCCAGGGCGGGCACGCCCCGCTGCCGTCGTCCACCCACAGCCAGGCGCGCACGCCCGGCACCCGGGCCCGCAGGCCCTCGATGCGCTCGGCGAACGTGCCGTGGAAGACGACGGCGACCGCGTCGGCGTTGTCCCACAGGTAGACCAGCTCGTCGTCGCCGTAGCGGTAGTTGGTGTTGACCGGGACGAGGCCCGCCTTGAAGACGGCGAACATCGACTCGAGATATTCCGGCCCGTTGTAGAGGTAGTGGGCCACCTTGTCCTGTCGGGCGGCCCCGTGGGCCAGCAGGGCGGCGGCCACGCCGTTGGCCCGCCGTTCGAAGTCGGCCCAGGTGACGACCCGGTCCCCGTGGCGGAGGGCAGGAGCGTCGGGCAACAGCGCCGCCACCGTCTCCCAGCTGTCGGCGAAGTTCCAATCGGTCACCGCGTGAGCCTACGCTGCCGGCCGTGGACCTCGCCCTTCCCGGTGACGACCATCCCGCCCGCGTCGAGGTGCGAGCCTGGCTCGCCGCGCACCCCGAGCCCACGGCGCGTCAGCTGGCCGAGGCGGGGTACGTCGCGCCGCACTGGCCACGTCCGTGGGGGCGCGCGGCCGACCCCGTGGCACAGCTCGTGATCGACGAGGAGCTCCGGCGGGCCAAGGTGCACCGGCCGTCGAACCAGATCGGCATCGGCTGGGCCGGGCCCACCCTGCTCCACGCCGGGACGGAGGAGCAGAAGCGGCGATACCTGCTCCCCCTGCTCGCCGCGGAGGAGATCTGGTGCCAGCTCTTCAGCGAGCCGGGGGCGGGCAGCGACCTGGCCGGCCTGCGCACGCGCGCCGTGCGCGACGGCGACGAGTGGGTGGTGAGCGGCCAGAAGGTGTGGACCTCCTACGCCCACGTCGCCCAGTTCGGGGTCCTGCTCGCCCGGACCGACCCGTCGGCCACCAAGCACAAGGGCATCTCGTACTTCGTCTGCCCGATGGACGCCTCCGGGCTCACGGTCCGGCCCATCGTGGACATGAGCGGCGAGCACACCTTCAACGAGGTCTTCCTCGACGAGGTGCGGCTGCCCGCGGCGAACCTCGTCGGGCCCGAGAACGGCGGGTGGGCGCTCGCCAAGGTGACGCTGGGCAACGAGCGCGTGTCATTGTCGGGGGAGGGGGCGCTGTGGGGACAGGGCCCTACCGCCGCGGACCTCGTCGACCTGGTGCGCCGGGCCGGGGGGACGACCGACCCCCTCTTGCGCCAGCGCCTGGTGTCGGTGTGGGCCGAGGGCGAGGTGCTGCGGCTCATCAGGCTCCGGACGATCGGCGCCGCGCTGGCGGGCCGGACGCCGGGCCCCGAGGCCTCGGTGCGCAAGGCCATCGCCGACGACCACGGGCAGCGGGTGATGGAGGCGGCGCTCGCCGTTGCCGGTGCCTGGGGCGTGCTGGCCGACGCGGGCCCCGAGGCAGGGCTCCGGGGGGTGCCGGCCGACCCGGCCGCGCCCTCCTGGCCGTCGGCCGTCTGGTCGAAGGGCTACCTCTTCGCGCGGGCACTGACGATCGGCGGCGGGACCGCGCAGGTGCAGCGCAACATCATCGCCGAGCGGGTCCTGGGGCTGCCCCACGACGTCGACCTCTCGGCCGGCGAGGTCTGAGCGCCGGGGCGGCGGTCGACATGGGTCGGGATGCCTGGGCCGTGCCGTCCGTTCCCACGATGCCCGTTCCCACGATGCCCGTTCCCACGATGCGTGGTCACCGACCGGCGCGCCAGCCCGGGCCCGGCGGGGCGGCGGCAACCGCGGGAGAGCTGCGGCCGCTCGGATAGGTGCCGAGGCGGGGCCTTTGTGGGTGGAGAGTGGTATGTGGGACACGATTTGTGGGAGTGCACAGGATTGACCATGCCGAGACCGCAAGGGCCCGGGGCCGCCCTCGTTCTCAACTACGAAGCGTGGTGAAACGGACGTATCCAGTGGTGGTTCCGACCGGCTGGGTGATGGTCGAGAGGGGATAGGTGACTGAGTCGACGCCTGCGGGCCTGCCCGGACGAGGGGACGAGGAGCGTCCCCCGACCGACGCGTGGTACGAGCGCTGGGTCGAGCGCGTGGCGGCCGAGGACCTTCCCATGCCGGTCGAAGAGGCCCACCACGTGCTGCGTGCGGTGCTCTCGGTCCTCGACGGCGCGCCCGAGGAGGCCCTCGACCGCTCCGCCCGGGCGTGGGGCCGCGCCCATCGCTCGGTCTCCGTGCTCGTCCGACGGCTGTCGGGGCTGCGGGAGGCCTTCACGGCGTGGGGGTTCGGTGATCCCATCCGGACGCACCGGGCCCTGGACCGACTCACCGCGGGGGCCACGGAGGAGGTCGTGCGCCGGCTCGAGCACGCATCGCGCACCGACCCGCTCACCGGTGTCGGCAACCGGCGCGCCTTCGAGGAGACGCTCGCCGCCGCGCTCTCGGCGGCCACGCGCCAGGGGCACCAGATCACCGTCGTCGAGGTCGACCTCGACGGGCTGAAGCGGATCAACGACGAGACGGGCCACGCCGCAGGCGACGCCGCCCTCCTCGCGTTGGTACGCGCGTTCTACGCCGCGCTGCGCGACGAGGACACCGTCTTTCGCGTGGGCGGCGACGAGTTCATGATCCTGCTGCCCTTCACCTCGGCGGAGACGGCCGCCATCCTCATGGACCGGATCGCGGCCGCCGACGCGCCGCCGTTCACGTGGGGTGCGTCGGGCTTCCCCGGTGGGGCGGCCGACGCCCGCGCCCTGGTCGAAGCGGCCGACCGGGACCTCTACGCACGCCGCGGCCTGCGACGGGCGCCGGCGCCCGCCGGTGCCGCTGACGCGGCCCTGGCGGCGTCGTCCCGACGACACCGGGGGCGCCCGGTGTGGATCCCTGCCGCGGCCGCGGCCGCGGTCGGGGTCGCGGCTGCGCTCACCACGCTGTCCCTCGGCGCCGGCGGCCACGCGACTCCGCAGGCGCTGCGGCACGGGGTCGTCACCAAGCCGAGCCACGGTTCGACGACACCGTCGCCGTCGGCGACACCGGCCACCGGGCCGACGTCCACCGCGGTGGTCGGCGCCTTCCCGGTGGTGCCGGTGTCCTTCCGGACCTCGCTCGCCGACGGGACGGTGGTCGGGACCGGGGGCACATCGGTGACCGCAGGGGGATCCGGGCCGGGGGGCGCGGGCGGCGGGACCTCGGGCGCGCCGGGCGGACCGGGTGGCTCGCCGACCCCGGCGGCGACCGGTGGCGCGCTCGGCGCGCTCACCTCGCTCACGTCCCCGGTGCCGCTCGTGGGCGGGCCCGGCGGTCTGGTGGCCGACCTGGCCCGGCTGCTGACCGGGAGCCCGACCATCGCGGCCGCCGACGTGGCCGGCGGGTCGGGCGGGGCCGGACCCGGCGCGGCAACGGGTCTCGGGGGCTAGCGCTCGCGCGCCGGGCGCGCCGCTATTGCGCGGCGCACGAAGTCGGCGAAGGCGGCCGGATGGCTCCGGTGCGCGCCGTGGCCCGCCCCTTCGATCTCCACCACGACGGTGCCCGGCCGGAGCGCGGCGATGGCGTCGGCCGCCCGCCGGTGATGGTCCAGCGAGGCCCCGCCGCGGCCGACGACGAGGGGCACGGGGAACGCCGCCAGGTCGAAGGGGGGCGCGCCCGTGCGCAGGGCGAGGATCTCGGCGAGCAGCGCCGGCCCTTCGGCACGGCGCGCCGCCCGCGTGCGCTCCGGGAGGCGGTCCCAGGCCTCGTGGCCCACGATCCGGCGGAAGAACGCCTCGGCGAACGCGGCGGGGTCCTCGTCGGCGCCGGCGCGGGCCCGGCGCGGCCACCACTCCAGCCACGGCAGCGGCGGCTCCCAGGCGCCGACCGCCGGGATCTGCGCCGGGGCACGGGCGGCGGCGGCCATGGCCACGTCGCCGCCCAGCGAATGGCCCACGACCACGGCCTCCCGGCCGTCGAGCACCGAGAACAGGTCGGCGACGTGGTCGTCGAGCGTCTCCGCCCGGGGCTCCAGGGCGCGTGAGCGGCTGTAGCCGCGGCGGTCGTAGGCGACCACGTCGAGCTCGGGCAGCCGCCGGGCGACCCGGGCGAAGCTCGCGGCGCGATCGAGGGAGCCGTGGACCAGCACGACGAGCGGCGCGTCCGGCGGACCTCGGTGCTCGACGATGTGGAGACCGGAACCCACGAGGGCGGACGTTACCGGCACCCCCGGCGCGCGAGGCTGCCCCCGGTAGGCTCTTGGTCGATGGCCGACGATCGCGTGGCGAGGGCGTCGGGCGCGCCGGGCGGTGCCTTCGGGCCCAACGCCTGGCTGGTCGACGACATGTACGAGCAGTACCGGGCGGACCCGGGCTCGGTGAGCGAGAGCTGGCGCGAGTTCTTCGCCGACTACGTGCCCTCCGCGTCCACGGCCGGCACCGCCACGCTCCCACCCTCCTCGAGGACGGCGGAGACGACGCCCGAGATCGCCCCGCCGGCACCGCCCGCGGGGCCCGCCACCGAGGCTGCCCCGACCGCGGCGCCCCCGGCCCCGGCCCCGGCCCCGGCCGTGCCGGCGCCCGGCCGCGCCGGCACGGCGGGCGCGCTCGAGGCGGCGCCCGTGCCCCTCCGCGGTGCGGCGGCGCGGATCGCGGCCAACATGGCCGCGTCGCTCGAGGTGCCCACGGCGACGAGCGTGCGCCAGGTCCCGGCCAAGCTCCTCGAGGCCAACCGCTCGATGCTCAACCGGCACCTGGCCCGGGTCACCGGGGCCAAGGTCAGCTTCACCCACCTCATCGGCTACGCCGTCGTCAAGGCCCTCGGGGCGACGCCCGCGCTCAACGCGTCGTTCGTGTCCGATGCCGACGGCAAGGGGACGCCCGGCGTCGTGCGCCACGAGCACGTGGGCCTGGGGCTCGCGGTGGACGTGGCCAAGTCCGACGGGACGCGGAGCCTGCTCGTGCCCGTCATCCGCGACGCCGACACGCTCGACTTCCGAGCCTTCGTGGTCGCCTACGAGGAGCTCATCCGCAAGGTCCACACCAACAAGGCCTCGCCCGACGACTTCGCCGGCGCCACGGTCACGCTTACCAACCCCGGGACCCTGGGCACGGTGCAGTCGGTCCCGAGGCTCATGCCGGGCCAGGGGGCGATCATCGGGGTCGGCACCATCGGCGTCCCGGCCGAGTACCAGGCGGCCGACCCGCGCCGCCTGGCGGCCCTGGGCGTGGGGCCCGTGGTCACGCTGACCTCGACCTACGACCATCGGATCATCCAGGGTGCCGAGTCGGGGCTGTTCCTCTCGTACGTGGCGGAGTGCCTCATCGGCGAGCACGACTTCTACGAGGACGTCTTCAGCGGCATGGACGTCCCCTACGTGCCCATCAAGTGGCAACCCGACGTCAACCCGCCCGACGCCGAGCACGAGCGGATGGTCAAGCAGGTCCACGTCGGGAGCCTCATCAACATCTACCGGGTGCGGGGGCACCTCATCGCCAACCTCGACCCGCTGCGCGCCGAGGCGCTGGCGCTGCCGAGCGAGCTCGACCCCACGACCTACGGGCTGACGCTATGGGACCTCGACCGCGAGTTCGTGGTCGACGGATTGGCGGGCGAGGAGCTCATGACGCTGCGCGCCGCCCTGGGCGTGCTGCGCGACGCCTACTGCCGGACGCTGGGCATCGAGTACATGCACATCCAGGATCCGGAGCAGAAGCGCTGGATCCAGGACCACGTCGAAGGCGTGCAGACGAAGCTGTCCGCCGAGGACCAGCGCCACATCCTCGACCGGCTCAACGCGGCCGAGGCCTTCGAGAAGTTCCTCCACAGCCGCTACGTGGGTCAGAAGCGCTTCGGCCTCGAGGGTGCGGAATCGACGATCGTGCTCCTCGACACCATCCTCGAGCACGCGGCTGCGGCCGGGATGCAGGGCGCGGTGCTGGGCATGGCGCACCGCGGGCGGCTCAACGTGCTCGCCAACATCGCCGGCAAGTCCTACGGGGAGATCTTCCGCGAGTTCGAGGGTGATCTCGACCCCGAATCGGTCCAGGGCTCCGGTGACGTGAAATACCACAAGGGGGCGAGCGGCAAATTCGTCGCCCGGACCGGGGCGGAGATCCCGGTCACCCTCGCCTCGAACCCCTCGCACCTCGAGGCGGTCGATCCCGTGGTGGAGGGGATGGTCCGCGCCAAGCAGGACACCATCGGCTCGCCAGGGTCCTTCTCCGTGCTGTCGCTGCTGGTCCACGGGGACGCGGCCTTCGCGGGGCAGGGGGTGGTGGCCGAGACCCTCGAGCTGTCGCAGCTGGCCGGGTACCGCACCGGGGGGACGATCCACGTGGTGGTGAACAACCAGCTCGGATTCACCACTGCACCCGAGTCCGCCCGATCGTCGGTCTACCCGACCGACGTGGCCAAGATGGTCCAGTCGCCCATCCTCCATGTCAACGGCGACGATCCCGAGGCGTGCGCCCGCGCCGCGGAGCTGGCCTTCGGGTTCCGCCAGGCCTTCCACAAGGACGTCGTCATCGACCTCATGTGCTACCGCCGCCACGGCCACAACGAGGGCGACGACCCGAGCTACACCCAGCCGCGCATGTACCGGATCATCGAGGCGCAGCGCTCCGTGCGAAAGCTCTACACGGAGTCGCTGGTGCGGCGCGGGGACATCGCCCTCGACGAGGCGGAGCACGCCCTCGACGGGTTCCAGGCGCGCCTGCAGGCGGCGCTGGACGAGACGCGCCAGGCCACCCCGGCCCAGGCGGGCCCGCCGTCGGTCCCCTTGCCCGCGCCGGTGACGGCCACGCCCGCGCCGGCGACGGGCGTCGAGCGCAGCGTCGTCGAGCGCCTCGCCGCCCAGGCCACGTCGGTCCCCGACGGCTTCACCGTCCACCCCAAGCTGGCCCGCCAATTCGACCAGCGCGAGCGGATGGTTGCCGACGGCGAGATCGACTGGGCCCTGGCCGAGCTGCTCGCCCTCGGTTCGGTGCTCCTCGAGGGCACCGACGTGCGCATGGCCGGCCAGGACACCCGCCGCGGCACCTTCAGCCAGCGCCATGCCGTGCTCGTCGACTACGACACGGGCGAGGAATGGGTGCCGCTGGCCCACCTGCCCGGGGAGGGGACGGGCCGGCTCGGGATCTACGACTCGCTGCTCTCGGAGTACGCGGTCGTGGGCTTCGAGTACGGCTATTCGGTGGAGGTGCCCGACTCGCTGGTGGTCTGGGAGGCGCAGTTCGGCGACTTCGCCAACGGCGCCCAGATCATCATCGACAACTTCCTCGTGGCCGCCTACGACAAGTGGGGCCAGCGCTCCGGCCTCGTGCTCCTGCTCCCGCACGGCTACGAGGGGCAGGGGCCCGAGCACTCGTCGGGCCGGATCGAGCGCTTCCTCACGCTGTGCGCCGAGGGCAACATGCGGGTGACCCAACCCACCACGGCGGCCCAGTACTTCCATCTCCTGCGCTCCCAGGTGCGTGGCGCGGGCCGGTGCCCGTTGGTGGTCTTCACCCCCAAGTCCCTCCTCCGGGCGCGTGCGTCGCGCTCGGCGATGCCAGAGTTCACCTCGGGTGCCTTCGCCGCGGTGGTCGACGACCCGGCGACGGCCACGGGGCCCCAGCTGCCGGCGACGGCGGCCACGACCGCGGGCGCGCTCGACCCCGGGGACGTCCGGCGCGTCGTCCTGTGCTCGGGCAAGGTGGCCTTTGACGTGATGGCCCGTCGCGACAAGCTCCTGGCCGACGCGGGCGCGCCGAACGGGGCCGAGGGCGGTGCGGTGGCGGTCGTGCGGATCGAGCAGCTCTACCCCTGGCCGGCCGACGAGATCCTCGGCACCCTGGGCCGCTATCCCAACGCCGACGAGGTCGTCTTCGTGCAGGAGGAGCCGGAGAACATGGGGGCATGGAACTTCGTCCACGGTCGCCTGCACCGGCTGCTGCGCGACACGCACACGCTGCGGCACGTGAGCCGCGGCGAATCGGCCAGCTCGGCCAGCGGGAGCCACGCGCTGCACCAGCTCGAGCACGAGGACCTACTGGCCCGGGCCTTCTCCGCCCGGCCCTCGGCGGCCGCCGACCACGCGTAGGCGCCGGTCAGCGCAGCGGCAGGCCGACGACTCCCTCCAGCTCGCTGATCGCCTGGTCGGGGTCGCCGACCTTGATGGTGACCATGCCCATCGCCCGTGCCGGCTTCAGGTTGACCCCGAGGTCGTCGAGGAAGACCGCCCGATGCGGCTCGATGCCCAGCCGCTCGCACGCCATCGCGTAGAAGCGGGGATCGGGCTTGCGCACCCCGACGACCGACGACTCCACGACGACGTCGAACATGGCGAGGACCTCGCCGAGCAGCGAGCGGGTGCCAGGCAGCGCCGTGTCGGCCATCGGGCTGACGAAATTGTTGGTGAGGAGCCCCGTCTTGTACACGGCCCGACACCGGCGGGCCGCTTCGACCATTGCCGGGCGCAGGTCCATGCTCAGCGCCGCGAACAGTGCCCGGGCGTCGACGGTGCCGCCCGCGGCACGTGCCTCGGACTCGAAGGCCTCGCAGAACGCGTCGAAGCCGAGCTCGTTGCGTTCCAGCCGCGCCCAGGCGTTGTCATGGTCGTTGGTCGCGTTCACGGACCGGATGAACCCCGAGGGAAGGCTGTTGGCCGCCTCGTAGCGGGCGAACGTCTCGAACGGGCTGCTGCTGAGCACGCCGCCGAAGTCGAAGAGGACGGCATCGATCGGCCGGGCCTCGTGGTCGGTCGTGCCGCCCGGCACGCCTCCCACCGGCGGGTCGCGTCGCGTGCTCATCCCAGCAGCGTGCGGGCGACCCCGTCCCACAGCTGTGTCGTCAGGGCCAGGGACTCGACGTCGACGCGTTCGTCGACGCCGTGGAACATCGCCACGTAGTCCTCGAAGCCCAGGTGCTCGCTGAACAGCCCGAACCCGTACGCGACCGTGCCCAGCCGGCGGAAGAACCGCGCGTCGGTCGCACCCGCGGTGAAGAACGGGATGCACTCGGCCTCCGGGTAGTGCCGCCGCGCCACTGTGGCGAGAACGTCCCATAGCGGCGTGTCGACGGGCGAGGTGCTCGACGGGTCGGCGACGTGCCAGGTGATGTCCACCTCGGGGGCGAGGTCGCCCATCGCGGCGAGCACCATGGCCTCCACGTCGGCGAGGTCCCAACCGGGCAGGCTCCGGATGTCGACCTGCAGCTCGGCGCGGTCGGGGATGACGTTCAGCTTGGTGCCGGCGTGCAGGATCGTCGGCGCGATGGTCGTGTGCGTGCAGGCATGGGCCTGGCGGGCCAGCCCGACCATGGGCAGCTCCCGCACGAAGGCGCCGATGGCCTGCGGGTCGAGCATTGGCTCGCGAAGCTCGGCGGGAAGGCTCAGTCCCTCCACGAAACGACGCCATGCATCGTGGACGTCGGCCGGCACCTCGTGCTCGGCCAGCCGACGGACGATCTCGGCCGCTTTCACCAGGGCGTTGTCGGTGCGCAGGGGCTGCGAGCCGTGGCCCGGTGTGCCGTGCACCGTGAGCGTGCACCAATAGGTCCCCTTCTCCCCGGTCACCACCGGCAGACGGAGGCCGCCGTCGGCGCCCCGGAGCGGGAACCCGCCTGCCTCGGTGATCAGGTAGTCGGTCCGGACGGCCTCGGGCACGTGCGCCGTCAGCCACCCGGCGCCGTGGGTGCCCAGCGCCTCCTCGTCGGCCACGGCCAGGAACACCAGGTCGCCCCGGGGGCGAAAGCCCTCGTCGGCAAGGTGGCGCAGGGCGACGGCCATGGTGGCCGTGAGGTTCAGCATGTCGATCGCCCCCCGCCCCCAGACCTCGCCGTCGACCAGCTCGCCGCCGAAGGGGTCGTGGCGCCAGTCCGCCGCGTTGGCCGGCACGACGTCGAGATGTCCCATGAGCAACAGCGACGGGGCCTCCGGGTCACGTCCGCCGATGCGAGCGGTGACCGAGGTCCGCCCGGCCGTGGGTTCGTATTCGTCGAGCTCGACGCCGGGGCCCTCGAGCACGGCGCGGACGGTCTCGGCGCTGCGGCGCTCGTGCCCCGACCCCGGTGAGCCGTCGTTGACGCAGGCGTTGCGGATGAGCTGCTGGAGGAGCTCGACCGATTCCCCGGCGAGGTCGCGGGCCACGTCCGCATCCTACGGCTCGTCCCGGGTGGGGCACCCGAGGGTCGGACCCTGTGCAAGCCCGGGATGGTTGACTGTGGGCCAGTCATGGCCCGCTCCTACGTCGTCGTCGACGGCTCCAACATCGCCACGGAGGGTCGCAAGGTCCCCAGCCTGAGCCAGCTCGACGAGGCGGTCCGGCAGTTCCAGCAGGAGTATCCCGATCACGAGGTGATCGTCGTCGTCGACGCCACCTTCGGGCATCGCATCGACCCCAGGGAGCGCCCCGCCTACGACGCGGCGGTGGAGCACGGCGAGCTGGTGTCACCGCCGGCCGGGGCGGTGGGACGCGGGGACGCCTTCCTCCTCCGGGTCGCAGAGCGCGTCCAGGGCAGCGTCCTGTCCAACGATTCGTTCCAGGAGTTCCACGGCGAGCACCCGTGGCTCTTCGACGAGGGCCGGCTCATCGGGGGCACGCCGGTGGCCGGCGTGGGATGGATCTTCGTGCCCCGCCGCCCGGTGCGCGGACCCCGCAGCCGCGAGGCCGTCAAGGCGGCACGGCCGGCACGGTCGGTCGGCACGAAGGCGACCGGGGCGCGCCCTGCCATCGGCGCCACGAAGGCCGCGCCCGTGCTCCGCGGGGCCGCCCGTCCCCAGCCGACAGAGGTCACCGCCGACATGGTCGAGGCCGCGGCAGAGGTCTCGAAGGCCGCCGCCGGTGTGGCACGGACGCCGGGAGGGGCCAAGGCGACCAAGGCCGAGAAGGCGACCAAGGCGACAGAGGCCGCCAAGGCCGCCAAGGCGGCCAAGGCCGCCAAGGCGACCAAGGCGACCAGGGCGGCTGGGGCCGAGAAGGCGACCAAGGCCGAGAAGGCGACCAAGGCGACAGAGGCCGCCAAGGCCGCCAAGGTGACAAAGGCGACCAAGGCCGCCAAGGCGACCA
>DASPTT010000087.1:0-5716 GCA_035623275.1 Acidimicrobiales bacterium | reverse complement strand
AGGGGGCTTTGCGCCGTTCTTCTCGATATCCGCTCGGTCGTTCTTGTCAACCGGACAATCGGCAGATCGGTTTGTCCGATTGCCCTGGATCCGTCGCCCCGTGGCCTGTGGGGTTCGACCATCGCGCTTGGCTTCCCCCAGCAAGCAGAAGCTCGAGACAGCATCTCACCAGGGAGGATGTTGACCGTGGTCGACCGGGAAGCGGCCGCCGGCGATGGCGACCAGGTCGCGCAGGTGCACGTCACGCGCCTGGCGCCGGGCGGCGGCGTCGGGGTTGTTCTTGGGTACGAGCAGGCGCAAGCCCTGCGGGTGGATCCGGAAGCGCAGAGGGGTCTCCAAGTGCAAGGCCTCACCGTCGATGCCGGCGAACGCCTTGCCGGATCGGGAACGGACCTCGAAGGCGTCGGCCGTGAACTCATAGGCGTGGCCGCTCTTGGCGCGGTGGGCGAGCGCCAGGCTCACGACCTGCGCCGCTTGGGCGCCGGTCGTGGCGGTCACGGCGAAGACGCCGAGTAACCCACTGTCGAGGCGGCGCCGCTGCGACACGTCGAGCGACGCCCCGAGCACGTACGGGTTGTTCGAGACCATGACCAGGAAGGCGCCGTCGACCTCCGTCCCCTCGGGTGCGGAGAACTGCAAGTCGAAGGGCTCCTCGGTCCGGCCGAGCAGCTCGGGCAGCAGCCGCCGGGTCGTGTCGGACTTCGCCTCCCGGTAGCCGGGCTCCTGGACGATCGTGGCATAGGCACCCAGCGACACGTCGTTCACGAAGAAGCGATCGTTGACTGTCGCGTAGTCCACTCGTCGCTCCATGGCGTCCCGGTAGGCGTACACGCTCTGTCGAGGATCGTCTCGGTCGAGCCCGAGGTCCAGGGCGAAGTGGTTGCGGGTACCGGCGGACACGCACACGAAGGGGAGGTCGTGCTCGACGGCGATCGAGGCGACCAGGGCTTGAGAACCATCGCCGCCGGCCATCCGTGGCGCGAGGAGCCGATTGCCTGGGTGAGGTACGTGATCATCGGCGCTCTGGTTGTCTATGCCTTGGCTGCTCACGGCGGCACGAGACATACCGTTTGAGCCTGTCCCGGGAAGCAACCGCCAGGGTGTGCCCAATATGTGCTCCGCCACCCGGGTCGGGAGGGCGCTACTTGCCCCCGATGCCCTGGCCGATCAGCACCACTCCGAAAACGAGGAACAGCACGGACATGACGGTGGCGCTGTTGTGCCCCAGCCAGGACCTCCAGCCTTGGAGGACCTCGGGGGCCCTGTCGCCCAGGAAGGCCATCGCCAGGATCGGGGTGGCGACGCCCAGGATGGCGACCAGGACGTAGACGGCACAGGCTCCAACCTGCTGTGCAAGGGATAGACCGGCCGATGCGATGGTGACCGCTGCGGCGATACCCACGACGATGTTCTTTGGATTCGCTGCGCCGAGCACGACACCCACCCCCAGCGCCTTCCCCGGCGTATACCCGGTGATGCCGTCCATCCATTTCGGCATCGATCCCTCTTCATCGGCATTTGGCCGACCCCGGAACTTCCGGAGAGCGGCCACGACGAGGTATACGCCCAGGGCAATCTTCAGAATCGCCACCCAGGTCGACTCACTCGTGCTCGGGGACAGATCGATGGAGTCGGCGATCGCGACACAGCTGACAAGCACCACTAACACGCCGACTATGAACCCGACCAGAAAGGCGAATGCTGACGCCAGCGGCTTCTTGGTGAACAAAAGCAGTATGGCGGGGATGATGTTGAGCGGCGACAGGGTCACGACCAGTGCCAGTACGAGCACTTCACCGACCACCAACCTCACCGATGGCTCCCTTTCAACCGAGGGTTGCACGTGGACAGATGGCATCCTAAGTGCTTGGGTTCATGCGACCTCGCGGCGTGCCGGATGGGTCGGATGGCAATCCGGACCGCTCGCTCTCGGCGTCGTGGCGACGCAAGCCCTGACCGTAGAGGAGCGGGTGGCCAGGGGGTTGGCCGCTCGGAACGAAGTTCCCCGGTCAAGCCATGCGCAGTTCGAGGCAGCGCCCAATCGACCTGACCCGGCGTCACCGTGCAGTTGTGCGGAGACGCTCACCTGTCGAACTTCGACGTCTTCGGCACGCCAGAGCGCCGGATGATCTTCGATATCAACGACTTCGACGAGACGCTGCCTGGCCCATGGGAGTGGACGTAAAACGCCTCGCCGCCAGCTTCGAGATCATGGGCCGATTTCGGGGATTCTCTCGCGCCGATCGCCGAGCAGTCGTTATGGAGGGCGTTCGGTCCTATCGCGAACGCATACGTGAGGCCGCGGACTTGGGGACCCTCCAGGTCTGGTACGAGCACTTGGAAGCCGGCCGTCTCCTCGACGAAGTGCGCGCCGAGGAAGAGGGTCAGCTGAGCAAGAAGGAGCATCAGGCGACAAAGGGCTACGTGGCCAAGGCCCGGACGCGGGATCACGCGCGGGTCTTCACCCGCCGAGTCGGCAAGGTCGGTGATGAGCTTCGGTTCGTCGCCGATCCCCCGGTCATCGTGCCGGTGGAGGACCTCGTGGAACCGGGCTCGGAATGGGAGGACACCGACGTTCTGATCAAGAAGCTCCTCGCCTCATATCGCAAGACCCTCGGGATCGAGCACCACCCGCTCGAAGAGTTCCGCTATGTCCACGCCGACCGTATAATCGTCGGCCGCGAGCATCGACCCACAGCCAGTTCGAAATCGACCGGCTGCAACTGCCGGGACCAGCTCGGGGCCTGAGGGGCGGGTGGTCCCGGTCAGGGGACCCGAAGGCGACCGGGATCACGCTGGGCCGTCGTTATGGTGCGGCCCGCCCCGGAGCCGGATAGCGCACCACATCACTTATGCGCTAGTGCTCATGACCTTCAAGACGCTGGGTGTCCATCGACGGAAGGGTCTGTGGACGAGGCGTTTGTCATCTCCGGCCACGAATCGTGGGTTTCATTTCCGCCCCCCGCGTGCGGCATGCTGGCTCTTTGTCCAGGCCACTGACAGCCACATGTTGTGGTGAAGCGAACCGGAAAGCCGCAAGGCGCGGTTTAAGGATTGGTAAAGCACAGGCGTGGACCGAGATTTCGGGACCTTCGACCCCTCAAGTGACCACGCGATTCCTCCGAGGGCGTCGTCATGAGACTCCAAAGCTTCGAACCGATGCTCGGATTCCCTCCGCCAGTCGGCGGTCGTCCGGCACCGACAGCCGACAAGGACAAGCGGCGCAAGCTTGCGTTCTCTGTGCTTGCACTACTGATCCTGTCCACCGCAGCCACCATCGGGTCGTGGTCGGCCTGGTCGGTCACCGACGCCAACAACAACAACTCCTTCTCGACCAACACGATCCTCATCGACGACAACCAGGGAGGCGAAGGGGGTTCGGCCATCTCGACGGGCACCGCGATGTTCACGGTCAACAACCTTGAGCCCGGGTCCGCGTCGACCACCGCCTGCATCGGCGTCGACTTCTCGGGCTCGGCCCCCGTCTCGACCCTCACCCTCTCTGCCGCGCTCGGAGGGGCCGGGCAGGCCACCCTACAGAACCAGTTGACCCTGAACACCGCCCAGTACAACACCAGCGGGACGGTGACGGTCACGCCCGGCACCAACACGAACAGCGGAAGCTGCGCCAACTACCCGAGCGGGGGCACCAACACGACCGTCGGGACACAGGGTGCGACGCTCAGCAGCTGGGCGGGATCCGGGCCGTATTCGATCGCGAGCCCCGTCACCAACACCTGGTACAAGTTCACCATCAGCGGGCTGCCCGCCGGTGACACAAACTGCGTCACCTACTGCAACCAAACCATCACGGTGGCGCTGACCTGGACCCTGACGACCACCTGATGACCGGCGGTCTCGGATGACGACGCGGTTGCTCGACCTGCCCCCACGGGCGAAGGTCGATCGACGACAGATGACGACCAGGGCGCCCACCTTCGTCCCGGAGGTGGGCGCTGACCGGCGGCCAAAGAGCCAGCGCTCGTCGAAGATATGGGGCGCCCTGGTGACGACCCTCGCGGTTGCTTGCCTGGCCCTTCTATTAGCGGTCGTCGTCGGAGGCGTGTTCGGCTACCGGGTGCTCGCCATCAAGAGCGGCTCCATGACGCCGACACTGCGTGTCGGGGATCTCGTGGTGAGCCGCCAGATCCACCCCGCGAGTGCGAAGCCAGGCGAGATCATCTCGTTTCGCGACCCCTATCTCCACCAGCAGTTGGTCACACACCGAGTGGTCGCGATGAAGATCGCAGGGAGCCAGGTCCGCTTCGTCACAAAGGGAGACGCCAACGCGGTCACCGAGCACTGGAGCATTCCCGCCACCGGCACCATCGGCAAGGAGGAGCTGAGGATTCCCTTCGCCGGTCGTTGGGTCGCGCCCCTGTGGTCCGTGACCGCCTGGATCATCGCGATCGCCCTCGTGACCTTGTGGATCGCCGCGGTCGCGCTCAGGTGGATCTGGGGGGAGGGCGGTCCGAGGGCCCACCACAGCTCTCGGACTCCGCTCAGCACCACGCGGACGGGCCGGGGCACTGCCGGATAGCGGCGGGCTTTGCTGTGCGCCAGGAATCGCCAGCGATTCACCGAAGGTCTACCGAGCGCGTGCGCCGCCTCGGACCGTTCGTCGGCGTGCTGTTGCTTGCCCTCGTCCTCCAGGCTGCCCCGTCGGCAGCCGCATGGCTGGCCTCCGACCATCTAGCGGCGAACAGCTTCTCGACGGCGGCGTGGGGCAATCTCGTCCAGCAGGCGGTCACCGGAGGCGCGGCCCTGACCAGCGTCACCATCACGCTCCCAGGCTCGACGACTGCCGGGAACACGCTCATCCTGAGCGTCGCGGATGACTCGAACCACAACGCCACCGTGTCCTCGGTGTCGGGTGGCGGTGTGACGACCTGGACGAAGGCAACGTCGGCCGCCGCTTCCACGGCCCTGGAAGGCGAGGCCGAGATCTGGCTTGGGGCGGTGACGACGAGCAGCACCAGCAGCGTGGTCGTGTCCCTCAGCGGGAGCACCAACGTCCAGCTCGCCAACGTCTCGGAATGGTCCGGGCTCGCCGCCAACCCCCTCGATACGGCCACGTCCACAGCACCGGGGGTGAGCGCCACGAGCTTCACGGCGGGACCCATCACGCCGACCGTCACCGGAGATCTCATCATCAGCGACGCGTGGACCCAGGCCACCGGCGACACCAGTCCGCAGGATGCGACCACGGGCTACAGCGCCCTGAGTCAGACCACCGGCGGTGGTTCCTATTACCGGGGTTGGGTCGCCTACCAGGTCGACGGCTCGACCTCCTCGATATCGGCGACGTGGACGGCGCCAGCATCGGGTTACTACGCCACGGCGATCGCCGCCTTCAAACCCTAAAGTCCTCGCTCTACTCGATCAGGGTTTGACGCCTGTTCCTGATTTCTGTGCAGTGACGAGCGTGAAATCCCCCTGCGCGGACCCCGAATCGCTCGGGGCTGCCGGTGGGCGCGCCCCCTCGGATACACCGCCGGGGCAGGCCAGAACGCCGGAACCGCTTTGGATCGCCCACGGGGCGGATTCAAGCGGTGGCCGCGACAAGTCTGTTGAATCGTTACGCAGGAGTTTCCCACGCGAGGGTCTCGCGTGGGCGCTCGTTGAGCACGATAACTGCTGATGCCGGTCGATCGTGTATCGGAGTGGATCGGGCGATAGGGTCGATCTCCTTGCTCGAAGCGTTCGAGGGCCGGCG
>DASPTT010000086.1:0-35310 GCA_035623275.1 Acidimicrobiales bacterium | reverse complement strand
CGGCGAGTCGAACCTCTGCACCCGCATCTTCTACACGATCGCCGGCGCCACCCGGTTCTCCACGGCCGACGGTGTCCCCGTCTTCGGCTTCGCCGGGACCGGGACGATGGCCGAGGAGCTGGTGCTGCCCTGGCAAGCGGTGGTGACGATCCCCGACGATGTCCCCTACGAGATCGGCGCGCTCATCGGCTGTGGCGTCACGACCGGTGTGGGCGCCGCGCTCAACACGGCGAAGGTGACGCCCGGTTCGAGCGTGGCCGTCTTCGGCGCCGGCGGTGTGGGCATCAGCGCCATCCAGGGGGCGCGCATCTGCGGGGCGGCCGACATCGTGGCCGTCGACGTCGTGGACTCGAAGCTCAAAGATGCGCAGCGCTTCGGGGCCACGCTGGGCGTACACCCCGAGGAGTTCGACGCCCTCAACATGGAGCTCAACGACGGTGAAGGCTTCGACTATGCGTTCGAGTGCGTCGGGCTCCCCGCCACCATCCGCGCCGCCTACGACGCCGTGCGCCGCGGCGGGACGGCAGTGGTAGTGGGTGCGGGCAAGGCGGACGCCACGGTGGAGTTCAACGCCTTCGAGCTCTTCTTCATGGAGAAGAAGCTGGTCGGCTCCTACTACGGCTCGGCCAACGTCCACACCGAGTTCGACCGCCTGATCAGGCTGTGGCGGACCGGCCGGCTGGAACTCGAGGGCATGATCTCGCGCCGCCTGGACATCACACAGGCGCAGGACGCGTTCGACGAGCTCAAGCGCGGCGAGGTCATCCGCCAGGTGATCACCTTCTAGCGGACGACCACCACCGAGCACGGCGCGTGGGCCGTGCACTGGCGGCTCACCGATCCGATGAGCAGCCCGTCGATGCCCCGGTCCCCGCGGTCGCCGACCACGAGGAGCGTGTTGGAGTCGACCATCTCGACGAGCGTCTTGGCGGCCGGCCCCTCGACCACCAGGGTCTTGACCGAGACCGGCTCGTCGCCGACCGCCTCGCGCACCATGGCCTCCATGGCCTCGCGGGCGATCTCGGTGCGGCCCGCGGGTGGCGGAAGCGGCTGGATCCACGCGTGCTCGTCGGCGAGGTGCCAGCAGTGCACGACCTCAAGGGGCGCGCCCACGAGTTGGGCGTAGCGGGCGGCCCAGGCCAAGGCCCGGCGCGACGCCTCCGAGGCGTCGACGCCGACGACGACCCGCAGCGGGTCCGAAATCACACTCATCGCCAACCTCCTGCTCGATCCACCGCGGTGGATCGGTTCCATCCTGCGCCCGGTCCCGGATCCGCAATAGGGAAGGAGGGCCCTAGCTCTTCCGCCTTCCGGCGGCCCCGGGGGGCTGTACCGTCGGTCGAATGGGCACGTCACCGGCGCCGATCGAGGTCCGTGGCCTGACCAAGCGCTTTGGCAGCGTGCTGGCCGTCGACGGCGTCGATTTCGCCGTCCACCCCGGCACGGTGACGGGGTTCCTCGGCCCCAACGGTGCCGGCAAGACGACGACGCTGAGGATGCTGGTCGGCTTGGTGCGGCCGACCGCGGGCCAGGCCCTGGTCAGGGGCGTGCCCTACCGGGAGCTGGCCGACCCGTTGCGGACGGTCGGAGCGGTGCTCGAAGCCAGCGGGTTCCATCCGGCGCGCACCGCGCGCCAGCACCTTCGCTCGGTGGCGCGGGTCGCGGGAATCAGCGACGCAAGGGCGGAGGAGGTCCTCGGGATCGTGGGCCTGGCCGATTCGGCCACACGGCGTGTGGGCGGGTACTCGCTGGGGATGCGCCAGCGCCTCCAGCTGGCCCAGGCGTTGCTCGGCGACCCGGAGATCCTCATCCTCGACGAGCCGGCCAACGGGCTCGACCCCCAGGGGATCGCCTGGATCAGGGGGTTCCTGCGCTGGTACGCGTCCCTCGGGCGCGTCGTCCTGGTGTCGTCGCACCTGCTGGCCGAGGCGTCCCAGACGGTCGACGACCTGATCGTCCTCGCCGCGGGGCGGGTGGTCGGCCGGGGGCCGCTCCAGGAGCTGCTCGCCGGTGCCCGGGGATCGGTACGCGTCCGCACCCCCGACGCCGAGCGCCTGCTCGCCGTCCTCGCCGCCGGGGGGATCGCGGCGCACCAGGCGGCGGCGGGCGTGGTCGTGGCCGATGCCACCTCACCCGAGAAGGTCGGCCCGCTCATGGCGGAGCACCGCATCGTCGTCTACGAGATGTCCAGCTCGGGCGATTCACTCGAGGAGCTGTTCTTCTCCCTCACCGAGGGCGCGGGGATGGGCGGGTTCAGCGACGTCGCCACCGGGCCACACGGGCGGACGGAGACGGCGACGTGATCCGGCTGCTGCGCGCCGAGGTCCTCAAGACGCGCTCGCTGTGGTCGACGTGGGTCCTGCTCGGCGCGGCGGCGATCGCCGCGCCCGCCTTCGGGGCACTCATCGGCTTCGCACCACACAACCGCCGCGAGATCACGTCGATCGCCTTCCCACCCCATGGGACGCCCGCGTGGTTCGACAACCTGTTCTCGGCGATGTCGATCGCGCAGACCCTGGCCATGGTGATCGGGATCCTCGCCGTCACCGCCGAGTACCGCCACCGCACGATCTCCTCCACCTACCTGGCCGAGCCGCACCGCGGCCGCGTGGTGGGGTCCAAGCTGACGGTCTCTTCCGGATGGGGCGCGCTGGTCGCGACCGCGGCCGGCGCCGCCTGCCTCGTCCTCGGGGCCCTCGTCGTCCTGGCGGGCAACGGCACGGCCTCGATCATGGTGACCGAGTTCGGCCATACCTTTCCCGGCGTGCTCCTGGCGTCGATCATGTTCGCCGTCTACGGCGTCGGGCTCGGGGCGCTGCTGCGCAACCAGGTGGTCGCCCTGGTCGTGGGGCTCGGGTTCACGGCCATCGTGGAGCCGATCGTGGTCGCCGCACTGCCCTCGGTGGGGAGGTACCTCCCGGGCCAGGCCGCGCTGGCCCTGTCCTCGGTCACGGCCAAGGCCAGCCAGGGCTTCACCGGCCGCATCGTGCACCTGCTGCCGTGGTGGGGTGGCGGGCTGATGCTCCTCGTCTACGGCGTGGCGCTCAGCGTCCTGGGCTCGCTCACCACGTTGCGCGCCGACGTGACCTGAGGCGGCGCAGCGCACCCGGTCACCCGAGGCGCGCTGCACCCGTCATCCGGGCACCTGCACCTCGATGGCCAGGCCCAGGCCGGTCAGATCCACGCTGGCGTTGTCGTCGCGGTAGCCGAGGCCCTGCACGTTGTAGAGGTGGACCGGCGCCTCGCCGAGGGGGAACGGCCCCCAGTGCCACGTCCCGCGATGGAGCACCAGGGCGTCGAGCGGACGGAGCACGAAGGCCCGGACCGCCGCCAGCGCCGGCTCGTCGGGCCCGCCCGGGCCCTCGAAGCGGACATCGGCGGGCGCCACCGCGATCACCGACGGGCCGTCGAGGGCGAGCAGGGCCTGAGTGTGGGTGTCGTGCCGGTACATGCGCTCGCAGAGCAGGCCCCCCTCCAGGTGCACGACCTCGTCGGCCGCATGGCTGATCACGTTGACGTGGGGGTCGGCCCATTCGAAGTGCAGGCGCTGGGAGCCGTCGGACGGATCGGTGTCGGGCACGGGCAGCCACCCGAAGGGCGCCCACGACGCCGCGTCGAGCGGCCCGGCCGCGATTGTGCGGGCGACAGCGGTCACGTGGCCTTCCCCCTGACTACGCTCGCGATGACTGCAGTGTAGGGGGCCGGCGGAGCGTCGGCTGGAGCGACGAGGGGGCCGATCGAATGGACGTGCGCAGCATCGAGGACGTGGAGCCGGTCGTCGAGCACAACGGGACCGTCCCGGTCTGGTGGTTGTTCAAGTCGCGCGAGATGAAGGAGATCACCGACGGCGGATACCTCGAGCTCGTCAACGAGTTCGAGGTGGCCGGAGGCGACGCCGTGGACCCGCACTCCCATCCGACGCACGAGTTCTACTACGTGACCTCGGGGCGCGGGATCATGACGATCGAGGGCGAGGATCGCCCGATCGCCCAGGGCGACCTCGTCTACATCCCTCCGGACAAGGTCCACAGCCTCCGCCCGGTGAGCGACACCGCCCCGATCCACTGCTTCTGCTTCGCCGTGGGCGTCAAGGGCGCCGGCGTCATCGACTACACGCACCACTGAGCCCCGGCCACCCGGTGGCTCGCGTCCTCGTCACACGACACCTCCCCGACGGGGGGCTCGACCCGCTCTACGCGCGCGGCCACGAGGTGGTCGTCCGGGACGAGGACGTGCCGTTCGGGCCGGCGGCGCTCGCCGAAGCGGCCGGTGCCGCCGACGGCATCGTGTGCCTGCTCACCGACCGGATCGACGACCGGGTCCTCTCCTCCGGCGCAGCGGGGCGGCTTCGCGTCGTGGCCAACGTGGCCGTCGGCTACGACAACATCGACGTGGTCGCGGCGGCCCGGCTCGGGATCGCGGTGTGCAACACCCCGGGGGTGCTCGACGAGACGACGGCCGACCTGGCGTTCCTGCTGATCCTGGCGTCGGCCCGCCTGGCCTCCACGGCCGAGCGCGACCTGCGGGCGGGGGCCTGGCCGGGCTGGGGCATCACGCAGTACCTGGGCGAGGACGTCCACGGCGCAGTGCTCGGGCTGGTGGGCTACGGGCGCATCGGGCGGGCCGTCGCCCGACGAGCCGAGGGGTTCGGCATGGACGTGCTCCACCACTGCCGGACCGACACGGGACTGCCCGGGTACGTCGGGAGCCTGGACGAGCTGTTGGCGCGGTCCGACGCCGTGAGCCTCCATGTGCCGCTCACGGAGTCGACCCGCCATCTCGTCGGGCCGCGGGAGCTGGCGGGCATGAAGCCGACGGCGGTACTGGTCAACACCGCGCGCGGGCCCGTGGTGGACGAGGAGGCGCTGGCGGCGGCGCTGGAGTCGGGCGCCTTGTTCGCGGCGGGCCTCGACGTCTACGAGGGGGAGCCGGCGGTCAGCCCGCGACTGCTGGCCGCCCCCCGGACCGTCCTGCTGCCCCACATCGGGAGCGCCACCCGCGTCACGCGGACGCGCATGGCCACCATGGCGTGCGAGGCCGTGTGCGCGGTCCTGGCCGGCGAGACCCCGCCCAACCTGGTGGCGGCCCCGGCACCCTAGGCCGAGCGGTCCTGGCCGGGGCCAGGCGCGACGACCTCCACGGGCGCGGGGTCGAGGCCGAGCAGCTCCAGGGTCGTGCGCCCGTCGGTCAGCTCCGCGAACATGACCGCCTCCTTGTCGGCCCGGGCGCGCCCGGCGGCCAGCACGTCGCCCAAGGACGATCGGCCGATCACGGCGACGCCGTCGCGGTCGCCCACCACCCAGTCGCCGGCGTGCACGGTGAGGTCACCCACCACGACCGGTTCCCCCACCGTGCCCGGCCGGTCCTTCGACGCACCGCGCAGCGCGACGACCGTCGAGAAGACGGGGAACCGATGGGACTCGAGGGCGGTGGTGTCGCGCACCCCGCCGTCGATGACGAGCCCGACGAGGTGCCGGGCGAGCGCCGCGGTGGTGAGCACCTCGCCCCAGTAGCCGTACGAGCGGTCGCCGCCCACGTCGACCACGAGCACACTCCCGGGGGGCGCGGCGGCGACGGCCACGTGGATGGCCAGGTTGTCACCCGGCGAGCAGCGCACCGGGAACGCCGGAGCGGCCAGCCGCGCGCCGGGCCAGACGGGACGGATCCTCGGGTCCATGGGCTCCCCGCCCGATTCGCCGACGGTGGCCGCGCCAAGGACGATGAGTGCGGCGGAGGCGTCGGCTGGGGAGAGGGGCTCGTCGCCGGGCGAGGACAAGGTCCAGAGCGTAGCGACACCCGCGCAGGTGGCACGGAACTGAAATCTGTTCTAGTTTCGGCCGCACCCGATCGATTGGGAGTCGGGTCCGATCGGGGGGGAGGGACCCATGCCAGAAGGCGACGTGCTGCGGGCACCGCACGTCCTCGACTACCCCTACAAGCGCTCGGTGGGGCCGGTCATCGGCGAGTTCCTCACCGGCCTGCGCGACGGCCGGATCCTCGGTGCGACGGGGGCCGGCGGACGGGTGGTCGTCCCGCCGGCGGAGTACGACCCGGACACCGGCCAGGACGTCGGCCCGCTGGTCGAGGTGGGCCCGGGCGGTGTGATCACGACGTGGGCCTGGGCGACGGACCCGTCGCCGGACCAGCCCCTGGACCGTCCCTTCGCCTGGGTCCTGGTCAAGCTCGACGGGGCGGACACGGCGCTGCTCCACATCCTCGACGCGCCGTCGCCGGAGGCCGTCGCCAGCGGGATGCGGGTGCGCGCCCGGTTCCGCTCCGAGGCCGAGCGCGTCGGGCACATCAAGGACATCGAATGCTTCGTGCCGGAGGCGACGTCATGAGCGAGCCGGTGACCACGCTCGAGACCCCGATCCACATCGACTACCAGTTCACGGCGGGGCAGGCGCAGTCCCGGTTCCTGAAGGGCATCTCGGAGGGCCGGTTCCTCGGCCAGCGCTGCCCCAAGTGCAACAAGGTGTATGTCCCGCCCCGCGGCTCGTGCCCGACCGACGGGGTGGCCACGACCGACGAGGTGGAGCTCGGCAACAGCGGCACGGTGACCACGTACTGCGTGGTGAACGTGCCGTTCCAGGGGCAGTCGATCGAGATCCCGTACATCTGCGCGCAGGTGCTGCTCGACGGCGCCAACATCGCCTTCATGGGACTGATCCAGGAGATCCCGGCCGACCAGGTGCGCATGGGGCTGCGGGTCGAGGCGGTCTGGGTCGACAAGAGCGAGCTCAGGCCCAACCTGTCGTCGGTGAAGTACTTCCGCCCGTCGGGTGAGCCCGACGCCCCCTACGAGAGCTTCGAGGAGTACCTGTGAGCCGTCCCGTGCGACCCGTCGCGGTGGTGGCCTTCGCGCAGTCGAAGAACGTCCGGCGCGAAGACCACCGCAACGAGGTCGAGATGCTCATGCCCGTCGTCGGCGAGGTCTTCGCCAAGGTCGGCCTGACGAAGGACGACATGGGCTTCGTCTGCTCGGGGAGCTCCGACTACCTCGTGGGCGCCCCGTTCAGCTTCGTCATGGCCCTCGATGCTGTCGGGGCGTGGCCCCCGCTGCGCGAGAGCCATGTCGAGATGGACGGCGCCTGGGCCCTCTACGAGGCCTGGACCCTGCTGCAGGAGGGCGACCTCGACACCGCGCTGGTCTACAGCTTCGGCCGCTCCTCGCCCAGCCAGCTCCACAAGGTGCTGTCGCTGCAGCTCGACCCCTACTACGTCGCCCCGCTGTGGCCCGACCCCGTGGCGCTGGCCGCCCTGCAGGCGCAGGCGCTGATCGACGCAGGCGTCGCTTCCGAAGCGGACTTCGCCGAGGTCGCCGCCCGTTCGCGGCGCGACGCCATGGCCAACCCGAACGCCCAGGTTACGGGCGACCGTTCGGCCGAGGAGCTGCTGGGGGACGACTACGTCGTAGCGCCCCTGCGGCGCCACACGTTGCCGCCCATCTCGGACGGCTGCGCGGCGATCATCCTGGCGGCCGGGAACCGCGCCCGTGACCTCTGCGACCGGCCGGCGTGGATCACCGGGATCGACCACCGCATCGAGACCCACCAGCTCGGTGCGCGCGACCTGACGGTGTCGCCCTCGACGACCAAGGCGGCCGAGGTGGCTGGTGTGGCATCGGGCTCCGGTGGCTCGCCCCGGGTGGAGCTGGCCGAGCTGCACGCGCCCTTCGCCTCGCAGGAGATCATCCTGCGACGCGCCCTGCATCTTGGCGACGCGGTCGCGGTGAACCCCTCGGGCGGTGCGCTGGCGGCCAACGCCCTCATGGTGGCCGGGCTCACCCGCATCGGCGAGGCTGCCCAGCGCATCATGGACGGCTCGGCCAACAGTGCTCTGACACACGCCACCTCGGGGCCGTGCCTCCAGCAGAACCTGGTCTGTGCGCTGCACGCCAACCCGGGAGGTGAGGCCTGATGGCCGAGCGCTGTGCCGTGATCGGCGTGGGCCAGACACGCCACGCGTCCGCCCGCACCGACGTCTCCATCGCGGGGCTCGTGCGCGAGGCGGCCGCGCGCGCCCTGGAGGACGCCGCCCTCGACTGGTCGGAGATCGACGCCGTGGTCATCGGCAAGGCGCCCGACATGTTCGAGGGCGTCATGATGCCCGAGCTGTACCTCGCCCCCGCCCTGGGAGCGGTGGGCAAGCCAATGGTCCGGGTGCACACCGCCGGGTCCGTCGGCGGCTCCACCGCCATCGTGGCCGCGCACCTGGTGGCCTCGGGCGTGCACGACCGGGTGCTCACCGTCGCCTTCGAGAAGCAGTCGGACTCGGACGCGATGTGGGCCCTGTCGGTGCCCCAGCCCTTCTCGCCGCCGTTGCTGGCGGGGGCGGGCGGCTACTTCGCACCGATCATCCGCGCCTACATGCGCCGGTCGGGCGCCCCCGACCACATCGGGATCCTCGTCGCCGTGAAGGACCGGTTGCACGCGCTGAAGAACCCGTACGCGCACCTCCACATCGAGGACATCTCCTTCGACATGGTCAAGGACTCGATCATGCTGTGGGACCCCATCCGTTACCTCGAGACGTGCCCGTCGTCCGACGGGGCCGCGGCCATGGTCCTGGCCAGCGAGCGGGTGGCGGACTCCTCGTCGCTGGCCGCGCCGCCGGCGTGGATCCACGGCATGGCCATGCGCTCGGAGCCGACCATGTTCGCCGGCCGCGACCAGGTCAACCCCCAGGCCGGGCGCGACTGCGCAGCCGACGTCTACGGCCAGGCCGGGATCAGCGAGCCGCGCCGCGAGATCCAGGTGGCGGAGGTCTACGTGCCCTTCAGCTGGTACGAGCCCATGTGGCTGGAGAACCTCGGCTTCGCCCCCGAGGGGGAGGGCTGGAAGCTCACCGACGCGGGGGCCACGTCGCTCGACGGGGGGGACATCCCCTGGAACGCCTCGGGCGGGGTCCTGTCCTCGAACCCCATCGGCGCCTCGGGCATGCTCCGGTTCCTGGAGGCCGCGATGCAGGCGCGCGGGCAGGCGGGGGAGCACCAAGTGGAGGGTGTGCACCGGGCGCTCGGGCATGCGTACGGCGGCGGCTCTCAATTCTTCGCCATGTGGGTGCTCGGCACCGACAAACCCTGAGCCTGCGTCGCCGGGGCCTGCGTCGCCGGAGCCTGCGCCGTCGCGAGCCGCGCCCTACACTGCGGCTGTCCCGCCGAACCAGGCCCGCGGTGCGCACCGCCGGCCCCCAGGAGGTCCGTCCATGAAGGTCGTCGTCGACTTCGATGTGTGCGCGTCCAACGCCGTGTGCATGGGGATCGTCCCCGAGGTGTTCGAGGTGCGCGACGACGGCTACCTCTACGTCCTGCAGGAGAACCCGGGCTCCGAGCTGTGGGACAAGGTCCGTATGGCGGCCAACAATTGCCCGACGGGCGCGATCACCCTCGAGGAGGAGTGACGGGGCCCGACGCATCGAGGCCGCGGGTCCGCTTCGCCCCTTCCCCGACGGGCTACTTCCACGTCGGCAGCGCCCGCACCGCCCTCTTCAACTGGCTCTTCGCCCGCCAGCACGGTGGCACGTTCGTCCTCCGCATCGAGGACACGGACGTGGAGCGCAACCGTCCCGAATGGGTCGACGGGATCCTCTCCGCCATGGCCTGGCTGGGCATGACCCCCGACGAGGGGCCCTACCACCAGTCGGAGCGCACCCACCACTATCGGACGGCCATCGACCTGCTGTGGGCGCAGGGGGCCCTGTACGCCTGCGACTGCAGCCGTGAGGCGATCGAGGAGCGCACCAAGGCCGAGGCCACGCCCGGCTACGACGGGCACTGTCGTGACCGGGGGCTCGGGCGCGAGGGCAACGCCCTGCGCTTCCGCGTCCCGGACGAGGGCGAGACGGTGGTGCACGACGTCATCCGGGGTGACGTCGCCTTCCCCAACGCGGCCATCGAGGACTTCGTGGCCGTCCGGGCCAACGGCAACCCCCTGTTCCTGCTGGTGAACGTGGTCGACGACGCCGAGATGCGCATCAGCCATGTGATCCGGGGCGAGGACCTGCTGCCTTCGACGCCCAAGCAGCTCCTGCTGTACGCCGCGCTCGAGGGACCCGGCGCGCCGCCCCCGGTCTTCGCCCACCTGCCCATGCTGGTGAACGAGCAGCGCCGCAAGCTGTCCAAGCGCAAGGACCCCGTGGCCGTGGAGTCCTACCGCGACGAGGGCTATCTCGCCGCGGCCATGGTCAACTACCTGGCGCTGCTGGGCTGGAGCCCGCCCGACGGCCGCGAGATCCTCGGCGTCGCCGACCTGGTCGACCAGTTCCGCCTGGAGGACGTGAACCACGCACCGGCGTTCTTCGACATCGCCAAGCTGCGGTTCGTCAACGGCGAGTACATCCGGGCGCTGGAGGTCGACGATTTCGTCGATGCCTGTGTGCCATGGACCACGGGCCCGGCGACGCCCTGGCCGCCGGATCGCTTCGACGAGTCGGTGTTCCGGGCCATCGCCCCGCTCGTCCAGGAGCGGGTCGGTGTGCTCGGCGAGGTGCCGGCCATGGTGGACTTCCTCTTCATGGAGCACCCCGAGATCGACGGTGGGGCGTGGGCCGCGGTCGAGGGTGACGAAGGGGCAACGACCATCCTGCAGGGAGCCCTGGACACGTACGCCGACCTTGAATGGTCGGCGGCCGCGCTGCACGAGGCGACGGCCGCCCTGGCGGAGCGGGTCGGGCGCAAGCTGGGCAAGGCCCAGGCCCCGATCCGGGTGGCGGTCACCGGGCGAAGGGTCGGCCCGCCGCTGTTCGAGTCGATGGAGCTGCTCGGACGCGAGGCCGTGCTGGGGCGGATCCGGGAGGCCCGGTCGCGGCTCGGTTCCTGAAGGTGCGGCCGGGCCGCCGGCCGTCGTCGTCACGGTGTGGACCGGCGTCGGCTAGCGTGCGTGGTTGCCCATTCGGGGGTGGTGTAATCGGCAACACGACAGGTTCTGGCCCTGTTATTGGGGGTTCGAGTCCTCCCCCCCGAGCTCGTTGGTCGCGCGCCGCACCGGGCCCGCGGCCGGAACGTCACCAGTCGAGGGTTGTTGGCCCGGTAGAGGGCTGGTGGACATCGGCTAGCATCACAGGGCCCGGATGGGCACACGGCCCCATCGTCTAGTGGCCTAGGACACCACCCTCTCAAGGTGGAGACACGGGTTCGAATCCCGTTGGGGCTGCTACTGCCACTTCGTTTGGGGACTATCGCGCCCGCTCCCGGGGTTGTACTAAGCGAAGGGGTTCTCGTGAGAGCGAGACTCCGGATGTGGGAGAAGGTGTTGCCGTTTGGTGTTGCAGGTTGACAATTTCCCAGCGTCGCCGAGTGGGTCGCTCACCCGCAGGCGTCCGGTAGCAGTATTTGCCGGATCGTTCCTCAGCGCCTGAAGGTGCGATTGTCCGGGGACTTCCCCCGGTCCGCACGGGGTCGAAGCGCCTAAGTTCTTGGCTGAGTGCCCGCCCGTCGGCCACGGCGACCTTTGGCAGGCGCTGGGCAACTGAATGATGGCCCGCCCATCTCGCCCGAAAGGAGAGGTGGGTGGACCCGCGTCCGGGAGCCGTCCTCGTCGTTCATCGTCGAGGACGGCTGGTGCTCTCTGGCCTATGACGGGGCGATGAGGCCGTAATGGCCGTCGTAACGTCGGTAGACCACGTTGCCGCGGCCCGTTGACGCATCGGCGAAGAACACGAACGGTTCCCCGCCGGCATCGAGACGCTCAATCGCTTCGTCGACGCTCATCCGGGGTACGGCGGCGACCGAGATCTCGATCGCACCTCCGATCGCCCCGAGCCCGACGTCGACGGGCTCGAGTCGCGTCAGGCGGTACTTCCCGCCCTCGAGCCGTTCGATGACGCTGTCGGAACCTGTCGCCAGATCCGAGAACAAGTGGAAGTCGTAGTCGAGCTGCTCCATGTCGTAGACGGCCTCGTCGGGCGTGAGCTCGTCCATCGAGAAGGTCTTGTGACGGACGAGCTGCCGGTCCTCGACCGGCCGTGGAAAGTACGTGGGACGCTCGGTCGCCCGATCGCCGTGGCGCCACTCGCCGGGCTCGGGTGGCACCCCGAGCTCCCGCACGGGCGCGCGGTGACTGGCCACGTGCTCGAGTCGATCTCGGAGGCGCCGCTGCACCAGATCGACGGCTTCGTGGATCGTGTGCGCGGCAACGTGCGCCCGCACGGGCTCGCCGTTCACGTCGAGGGTGACCTGCGCCATGGCCGGGCGCACACGCGCCGGGTCCGGCGCACGGGCCAGCTTCACCCTGGCGAACAGGATGGGCTGGCCGATGTGCTCGGCCAACGCGAGGATCCGCTCGGACGCATAGCGCTTGTCTTCCTCGCCGACGTCGCCCCACGTGACCAGCACGATCGGCGGGACCGAGGGAGCCTCCTGCACGAATCCCGCGGTCCACGCCGTCGGCTCCTCGAGCCACTGCTCGGCGATCTGACCGTGAGAGATGCGGCAACGCACGGAAACCGCCGGCTCGTCCGGACCAGCCGGCTCCCACCCGACCAGGGCCTCCCCGTCCAGGCCGCGGACCTTGGCGCGGCGCCCTCGCCCGAACGCCGACATCCGCTCGACGAAGCCGGCCGCCCTGTCGCGACCCGTCGCCGTCTCGGCCGTCGCGGTCTCGGCCGTCGCTGTCCCGGCGCCGGACGGCTCGAGGTGGAGGACGGGCTCCGGGGCGTACAGCGCCACAGCGCCGTCACGGTCGCCATCAGCGACGTTCGCCGCCCATTCCTGTGCCACGGCCAGGGGATGGGCCGAGGAGAGCGCCGCCAGCCGTGGGTGGGCCTGCTCGTAGGTCGCCGGGCCCTTGGTGTCGGGCCGACGGGCGGCGACGAGCGTGCCGACGTTGCGGTGCCGGCGCGAGGTCCACGTGCGCAGCCGGACGTCGACCGCGCTCTCCCGGCCCTGATCGTGGCGGATGTCGAAGTGCACGCGCGCCCCGACGTGACGAGCCTCAGGCTCCACATCGGTAATGCGGGCACGGAACGGCCGGCCTTTGCGGACGACGGCGACCTCGCCGGCCGAGGTGTCGAGCCATTGCACCACACCCTCAGGCATCTCATCACCTCCGTGCTATGCGGTCCCCACGGATGGGAAGCGCTCGATCGCGCCGATGTGCCCCAGCGCATCCAGGGTCGGGCCGCCGCAGATCTCGACGTCGGCCTCCTGGCGGAGCGCGGCACAGACAGCGGCCTCGATCACGTCCAACAGGGGTTCCGTCGACGTCCCGCAATCGGGGCAGGCCACCTCGTCCGGGCTGGCGACGAGACGTCGGCATCCGGGGCACCGGCGACCCGGTGCAACGAACCCGGGGGCGACGACGAGGGTCGCCACCCGGCGTCCGCCGATCGCGCCGAGCGTGCCGGCCACGCCGGCCACGCCGGCCGCACCTCGCTCGCATCGCTGACGCAGCTCGTCGACCAGTGACGCTCGTCGCTCTTCCTCGAACGCCTCGATGACCTGGCGGGCCGCGTCGGCGACATCGCCCGCCCGGCTGGCCATGGGAAGGGTCACCCGCCCCACGACCAGCGTCGCCGCGTCCGGGGCGAGCAGCTCCTCCAAGACGGAGACCACCTCGCCCGGGCCACCGAGCACCAGGCGCTGTGCCGGCCACCGCCTGAGCTCCGTCTCGACCGCCTGAGCCGTGCGCCGCAGGTGGCGGCGAACGCGCTCTTCGTGAAGACGGTCGAAGCTGCCGAGCTCGAGGTCGGTGTCGACGCGTCGGCCCGGCTCGTCGACGGGGCCGGCGTGCTCGTCGACCCGGCCTTGCTCCATGCGCAGGAACCGGGTGCCGCGCCCGTCCGCGAGCACGGCCAGCGCCGGCGCGCCGACCCGCAGCGCCTCGCACAGCTGGGCCAGCGCCGGCGCGGGACCGATGCTCACCTGGGGGCGCACGGGGGTCGGAAGCGTCAGGGCGCGCCAGAGGCGGTCGCGATCGATGGAGAAGAGCGCCACGCCGCGCACGTCCTTGCGGCCCAGCGGCTCGGCGAGCCAGGCGTGCACGTGCGCGAGGTCGGCCTCCACCGCCGCCGACACAGTCGGGCCCAGCGATGCGGCCTGCTCCTTGGCCAGGCGAACGAGCTCGCCGATCTGGGGCTCCAGGTCTGATCGCCGCGGGAACCGCCGCCCGTCGACGTCGAGGAACAGGGAGGTCACGACGGGATGTCCGTCCCACGTGACCAGCTCGTGGAGGGCCTGCCTGCTTAGGGGCTGACTCGTCACGCTCGTCGGGGTCGATGGCATCGCCGAACCTCCTTCGCGAGAGCCCTATGGCGAACGTGGCGCGTCCGGGCCTGGCCGACAAGGGGCCTCGGTCCCTAGTGCGCCAAGCACGGACTCCACCGGTGAAGGCGAGCTGGGAGCCTCCTGTGGACCCGCCCCGGCCTAGGGTCGGGTCGTGGCGAGATTCGCTTCCCGCGTGGTGACCGATGCAACGGAGATACCGGCCCCCATCCGGCCCGGCGACTACGAGCTGTCGCTGCCCTTCGGGGGTCGGACCCGGAGCTTCCTGGTCCACGTGCCACCCCAGGCTGGTGCCGACGACTCCCTCCTCCCCATGGTGGTCAACTTCCACGGGAACGGGAGCAACGCCAGCCAGCAGCGCCAGTACTCGGGCATGAACGTGACCGCCGACCGCCACGGGTTCGTCGTGGTCTACCCCGACGGCACCGGCATGGTCCCTTGGCAACGGCGGCTGCTCAGCTTCAACGCAGGGGGTTGCTGTGGTGCGGCAATGCGGAACAACGTCGACGACGTCGCCTTCACCGAGACCGTCGTTTCCGTCGTCTCGGAGAAGATCGGCGTCGATCCCCGCCGGCTCTATGCCACCGGCATGTCCAACGGCGGGATGATGGCGCACCGCATGGCCGCCGACTCGTCCCGGTTCGCCGCCGTCGCCTCCGTGGCCGGGCAACTTGCCGTCATCTCGTTCCGGCCCTCCAAGCCGGTGTCGGTGATGGAGTTCCACAGCATCGACGACCGGTGGGCGAGCTTCGAAGGCCGATCAGGGGGGTCCAGGGTTCGCATCGGCTATCCGTCGGTGCAGCGGGGTGTCGACCAATGGGTGGCCCACAACGAGTGTCCTGCCACTCCGGAGATCGCCGACACCGTCTTCGGGCCGCCGGGGTCCTCGACCGAGGGCCAGAGCGTGACCAAGATCACCTACGGTCCGGGGCGAGACGGCACCGAAGTGGTCCTGTACCGGTTCACCGGCGTCGGCCACGTCTGGCCCGGAGCGACGATGTCCCTCCCGTGGCTCACCGGGCGCCCGACGACCTTGGTCGACGCCAACGAGATCATGTGGCAGTTCTTCTCGGCTCACCCGCTGACCTCGGGGTGAGCTCGTCCGACGAGAAATCGCCGGCCTCGACCCGGACCTTGACCAGGATTCGGATCAGCGACTCCATCTCGTCGTGGGTCAGTCGCACCGTCTCGAACACCTTGGCGTTGAGTTCGGCCGTCGCCGCGGACACGATCCTGCGGCCACGCGAGGTGATCTCGGCCAACGTGCTGCGCGCGTCGTTCGGATGCGGGATTCGCCGCACCAGGTCGTCGGTCTCGAGGCGGTCGATGGCGTTCGTCACCGTCGCCGGGGTGACCTGAAGCCGTTCGCCGATCTGGGACAACGACAGCGAACCGCATTCGGCGTTCCACGCCAGCCAGGCAAGGACCTCGTAGCGCGCGAAGGTCAGGTCGAACGGCCGCAGCACCTCGTTCGCCTGCGCCAGGAAGAGCTGGTGGGCCCGCATGATCGATGTGACGGTCGCCATGCCGGCGGCGGCCGGCCCCCAGCCCTTCGACGTCCACACCTCGCGAGCCGCCACCACCGGGTCGAACGAGAGGCTTCGAGGTGCGCGCATCGGAGGAATCGTACAAGAACGGGTTCGAGCCCGGCCTCCTCGTCGTTCACTCCCCAGGATCGATGTCGTCAGGGGCGCGCTTGCGGTCGTAGCTCGGATCACTCCGGTCACGACTGGCCGGCCAGTACGCCGCGAGGTCGTCGCCGACGGGGACCTCGTCGGGCACGACCCGCCGGTACGACACCTTCCAACGCCCGTCGCTCTTCCGGAAGTAGTCCACGTAGCGTCCACACCCCGACACGGCAGTGGTGCCGGCGGCACCGTGGAAGACGAAGAACGTCTCGCCCCACGCCTCGTCACCTCGGACGTCGAAGACCGACTGCCCGAGCAGGTGGTGCATGCGGCTCATGGCGCCGGGGCCGCAGACGAACTCGGCGAACGCCCGGCCGCTCCCCTTGAAGCCGCCATGGTCGTCGAACGAGCCCTCGGCGTAGCAGGAGACGATGCGCTCCCGGTCCCCCCGGTCGACGGCCGAGGAGAGCTCGGCGACCAGCTCGGCAAGCTCGTGCTTGTCGATCCAGACCTGCATGCCCGCATTGACCGGGTCGTCCATCTCGCCCTCCCTTCGGCGTCGCACCCGCGCCCGGACACGACCCGTTCGCACCGTCGTCGAGCCGGACCCTTGACAACACTACGATGTCGAACTAATACCGGTGGGCATGGCGCGCCAGGCAGGAACACTTGGGGTCTACCCGCCCGAAGGGCTCGGCCCACCCAAGGATCGCCACGGCCACGCGGGCTCGGCGACCTCGGGGCTCCCGCCCGGAACCGAGGTGTTCTCCGCGGACGACCACATCTCACTGGCCGAGGACATCTTCTACGAGCGCTGCCCCGACGCGCTCCGAGCGCGCGTCCCGCGGGTCTGGTACCAGGACGACGCGTGGACCATCGGCTCGGGGGAGAAGGCGTTCCTCCCCCGGGAGTTCACCGGGGTGCTCCAGCAGTACGACCCGCTGCCAGGATCGAGCACCAAGGAGCTCGAGACCCGGTTGGCCCAGCTCGAGGCGGACGGCGTCACCAGGGAACTGGCGTTCCCCAACGCCTTGCTCGCGCTCATGGGGTACCCGGACACCGAGGTGCGGGAGGTGTGCTTCCGCATCTACAACGAGTACCTCGCCGAGCTGCAGGAACGCTCCAGGGGCCGGTTCTACGGCGTCGGCCTCATGACCTGGTGGGACGCCGAGGGCGCCCGGCGGACCCTGGCCGAGATGAAGGCGCTCGGGATCAGGACGTTCTGGCTCCCGCTCAAGCCGGGGAACGGCGCCGACGGCAAGCCGATCGACTACAACAGCCCGGCCATGTCGGCCGTCTGGGAGGCCGTGGAGGAGGCAGGACTCCCGGTGTCGCACCACATCGGCGAAGCACCCCTCTCCGCGCCGTGCGTGTCGAACGCCTACGCGGTCAGCATGGTGCACAACGCTGCGCCCTTCCGCGAGATGTTCGCCCGGTACGTCTGCGGGGGCCTCCTCGACCGGCACAAGGGCCTGCGCATCGGGTGGTTCGAAGGCGGCATCAACTGGGTACCCGCCGCCATCCAGGACGCCGAGCACATGGCCGTGTCGTTCCGGCACATGCTCGACACCGAGATCGAGCACGACGCCCAGTACTACTGGGACAACCACATGTACTCGGCGTTCATGCTCGACCCCCTCGGACTCGACCTGGTCGACCGGATCGGCATCGACAGGGTCATGTGGTCGTCGGACTTCCCGCACAACGAGAGCACCTTCGGGTATTCGGAGCGTTCCCTCGCCGCTGTGGTGGACTCGGTAGGCCCGGAGGACGCGGCTCGGATCGTCAGCCGTAACGTGCTCGACTTCCTCGGTCTGCCCAGTTGACGGCCACCATCACCGTCCCCACCGAGCCCGACCTAGGCCGGATGCAGCGCGACCGATGGGCGAGGCTGCACAAGGCCATGGATGAGCAGGGCGTCGAAGCGCTGATACTGCTGGGCAACAGCAACGTGGCCTACGCCACCGGCGCGAGCTGGCCGCTCGAGGACCCGGGCAGGGCCAACGTGAAGCGGCCCGTGGCCGTCGTCACCGCCGACGACGAGCAGCCGCACCTGTTCACCCCGTTCCCCGGGCTGGCGACCCCCGGCTCCTGCCTTGCGGAGGATCACGTGCACGGGCCCGTGTACCTGGAGTTCGACGAGGGCGCCAAAGCCTTCGGCGGGATCCTGGCCGAGCTGGTGCCCGGCGAGCGGAAGGTGGCCGTCGACGAGCTGCCTGGCTCCATGCGCCGAGCCCACGAGCTGCTCTTCCCCGGCGGCGCCCCGGCGAGCGCGGACGACGTGGTCGGCGCGGCCAAGCTCGTGAAGACACCCGACGAGCTGGGCTTCCTGCGCACGGCCCTGCAGATCACCGAGCAGGCCATCGCCCCGGTGCAGGCGGCGCTGGCGCCCGGCGTCCGGCAGGTCGACCTCACCGCCGTCTTCCTGCGGGCTGCGTTCGACCTCGGCGCGGACGGCAACATCCTCGACCCGATCTTCCAGGTCATGCCGGCGCGGCTCGCCGACGGTCCCTGGACCACGCACGGCGACATCGCCTGCCCACTCGTGACGACCGAGCGCCAACTGGCCCGAGGCGACGTGCTGTGGGTGGACACCGGCATCAGCTACGCCGGCTTCGCGTCCGACTTCGGTCGGACGTGGCTGGTCGGCACGGAGCCGACACCCCGCCAACAGGCGCAATTCCGATCCTGGAAGGAGATCCTGGACGCCGTGCTGGCCGTCACGCGTGCCGGCGCCACCGGCGCCGACCTGACCCGCGCCGCGCTCGCCGCCTGCGGCGGCCGCACGCCGTGGATGCCGCACTTCTACCTGGGGCACGGGCTGGGCGTCGACAGTGCCGAGTCGCCGTTCATCGGGACCGATCTGGGCGACGCCTACGACGAACGCCAGGTCCTCGCCGCCGGCACGGTGCTGGTGCTCGAACCGCTCGTGTGGGACGACGGGGCCGCCGGCTACCGGTCCGAGGAGGTGATCGTCGTCACCGACGACGGCTGGATCCCTCTCACCGACTACCCCTACGACCCCTATGGCGACTGAAGTCCTCGCCGACGACAGGGGACTGCGGGAGTCCCGGCGCCAGCGCGCCTTCGCCGAGATGGAGGCGAACGACATCGACGTGCTCCTCCTCGGACGCGAGGCCAACGCCCGCTACGTGAGCGGCGCCCCGCGGCTGTGGACGGCGGGCACCCGCCCGTTCGGGCCGGGCTGCGTGGTGGTCCGGGCGACCGGTGCCGTCCACCTGGTGAGCACCTGGGACGAGGGGATCCCGGACGACATCCCCCACGAGCACCTCTTCGGCATCACATGGAATCCCGGCAACCTGCTGGCATGGCTCCGCGGCATCGACGGGATGGCCGAGGCACGGCGCATCGGCACCGATTCGCTGACGCCACGGTTCGCCCAGCTGTTCCCGAAGGTCTTCCCGTCCGCCGAGCTCGTCGATGCCGAGCCCGCCCTGCAGGCCGCCCGCCGCATCAAGACCCCGGAGGAGGTCGAGGCAATCCGTGCGTCGATCACGGTGGCCGAGACGGCACTGGCCGTCGCGTTGTCCGAGCTCCGTCCCGGTGTCTCCGAGCGCCACCTGGCCGGCGTGTTCATGGAGGCGATGGCCCGCCAGGGGGTGACCACCCCGGCCACCCAGCGGGTGGCGTGGATCTCGCGCCGCCGTCCCCACGGGCGGGGCGAGGCGGGAGCCGTGGGTGCCGCGGACCTGGTGGCGTTCGACGCCGGGGTGGTGGCGGGCGGGTACACCGGGGAGCTCGGCCGGACCTGGCCGGCCGGTCCCGCCGCGGTCGACGCCGCGACCCGTGCGCTGTACCGGCAGGCCGACGACGTGTGGAGCCGCCTGTTGGGCGCGTGCGAGGCGGGGACGTCGTGCCATGGTCTGCTCGCCGCGTACGAGGCCGCGGGCCACCCGCTGCCCCCGTTCCCGATCGCCACCGGGCTGGGCCTCGGCTTCGACGTGCCCCTCGTCGACCGCCATCTTCCCCTGACCGCCGGGCAGGACCGACTCCTCCCCGGGATGGTGCTGGCGGTCACCGCCCACGTCGGAGGCGAGGGTCCTGGTGCGGTCCTGCGCAAGGAGGCCGTGCTCGTCACCGCGGCTGGCCCCGAGGTGCTCACGACGAGCCCGCACTGGCGTCCGTAGCCACCGACGAGCCACGGGCGCCGCCGCGCCGACAGAGCGACAGAGCGACGACAGAGCGACAGAGCGACGACAGGAACGAGATGCCGAGAGCGATGGAGCAGGAGCGATGACCGACACCCCACAGCCCGCGCCCGAGGAGGTCCTCCTCTACGACAAGGACCCGGCGACCAAGATCGCCACCATCACCCTCAACCGGCCGGAGCACCTGAACGCCCCGACCATCGCCATGCGGCTCCGCTATGCGCGCCTGCTCGACCAGGCCAACGTCGACGACGACGTCAAGGTGCTCGTCGTCCGCGGTGCCGGAGACGACTTCGGGACGGGAGCGGACCTGCCCGAGCTCGCCGCGCTCATGGCGGAGTCGCCGGAGGCGGCGGTGCGAGAGGAGCTGCAGCTCGACGGCGACGAGGTGTCCTTCCCGCATCGAAAGTCCTATCGGGCTCTCGCCACACTCGGCCAGTGGTACTCGGACCCACGCTCGGGATGCCGCACCTTGCAGGAGTTCAAGAAGATCAGCATCGTCGAGGTCAAGGGCTATTGCTACGGGTGGCACTTCTACCAGGCGGCCGATGCCGACCTCGTGATTGCAGCGGACGACGCCCTCTTCGGCCATCCCGCGTTCCGCTATGTGGGCTGGGGCCCGCGGATGTGGGCGTGGGCGATGACGATGGGCATCCGCAAGTTCCAGGAGATGGTCTTCACCGGCCGGCCGTTCACGGCCAAGGAGATGTACGAGTGCAGCTTCGTCAACAGCGTCGTCCCGAGAGAGGACCTCGAGGCGGAAGTGGCGAAGTACGCCTCGGCATGTTCCCGTTCTCGTCCCACCGACGCCGTGGTGATGCAGAAGACCTTCTTCCAGATGATGAAGCAGTTCCAGGGCGAGTACATGGGCAGCATCATGAGCGCGTTCCTCGAGTCGATGGGCAGCCGTGTCCGTCCGGACGATCAGGACCTCCTAATGCTGGGCGACGACGTGTACGACTCGGGGCTCAACAAGGCGGTGAAGGTGAACGACGACCACTTCCCCCCCGAGTTCCGGCTGAGCAAGACCGGCCGCGCCAAGTCCGACTGACCGCGCACGCATGTCGTCGACGGAAGCGCCGCTGAGCGGCTGGGTTGTCGCCGACCTGTCGATCGGGATCGCCGGGGGCTATTGCACGAAGATGCTGGCGGACGGCGGCGCGGAGGTCGTCAAGGTCGAACCGCCTGAGGGCGACCCGCTTCGCACGTGGTCGGCATCGGGCGCGGCGATCCCGGACGGTGACGACGGTGCGCTCTTCCAGTTCCTGGCCGCATCGAAGCGGAGCGTCGTGGTCGATCCGGGCACGGCGACCAACCTGGCGGAGCTGCACGAGCTGCTCGAGACCGCGGACGCCGTCGTCTGGACGCCGGGTTCGTCGCTGGCGGACCTGGAGGTCCTGCGCCCGGCGGCGCTCCTCCGGGAGCATCCGCACCTCACCGTGACGACGATCACGCCCTTCGGCCTGGACGGCCCGTGGCGGGACCGACCTGCCACGGAGTTCACCCTCCAGGCGTGGTCCGGTGGCGTGATCGGGCTCGGTCGCGGAGACCCCGAGCGCGCTCCGGTCTTCGTCGGCGGGCAGGTGGGCGCCTGGCTGGCGGGCGCATACGGCGCGGTGGGGACGATGGTGTCGTGCATGCGGGGCGACGCCACCGATGCCACGGGCGACGCCACCGGCGCCGGGGAGATCGTCGACGTGTCGATGCTCGAAGCGCTGGCCATGTGCCTCACGTACTACCCGGTCACGTACTTCGACGCCCTCGGACGGCCGTTCCGGGGTCGGCGCTCGATCGTGACGCCCGGCGTGGGGATGGCCAAGGACGGGATGGTCGCCGTCGGCGTCGGCACGGGCCAACAGTGGCTGGACTTCTGTGTCCTCGTCGGTCATCCAGAATGGACGCAGGACAGGTCGCTGTTCCGGGAGCGCTCCCACCTCGCCCCGGTGGTCGACGAATGGTTCGCCGGTCACACGGTGGACGAGATCCGGGACCTCGCCGGCGCGTTCCGGCTCCCGAACGCGCCGATCGCCAACGGCGAGAACCTCCCACACCTCGACCACTTCGACGCACGCGGGACGTTCGTGGCCAACCCGAGCGGCGGCTTCCTCCAACCGGAGTCGCCCTATCGGATGCACCCCGCCGCGCTGCGGCCGCCCGAGCCCGCCCCTCCCCTCGGCCGGGACACCGGCTACCGGGCCGGTGGCCGCCGGGCCCGGCCCGAGGCGGCCGCAGCGTCGCCCTTCGCCGGCATGCGGGTCTTGGACATGACCGCCTTCTGGGCCGGGCCGTCGTGCACGCATCCCCTGGCCATGCTGGGCGCCGAGGTGATCCACCTGGAGTCGACGGGCCGCCCCGACGGCACCCGCATGCTCGGCGCACCGATGACGGAGGAGCAGTGGTGGGAGCGCTCGCCCATCTTCTCGGGGATCAACACCAACAAGAAGAGCCTCACCCTCGACTTCCAGTCCGAGCGCGGGATGGACGTGCTGCGCCGGCTCATCGCCACCGTCGACGTGGTCGTCGAGAACTACACGCCCCGCGTGCTGGACAACGCGGGGCTGGGCTTCGACGCGCTGCGGGCCCTCCGTGACGACATCATCCTGGTCCGGATGCCGGGATTCGGCCTCGACGGGCCATGGCGCGACAACGCGGCGTTCGCCTACACCATCGAGGACGCCTCGGGCTTCACGTGGATGACGGGGCACCCCGACCAGAAGCCGCTCGAGCCCTACTGCGTGGGCGACCCCAACGCCGGGATCCACGCCCTCGCCGGCCTCCTGCTGGCCCTGGTGCACCGACGACGCACCGGCGAAGGCGTGTTCGTCGAAGCGGCAATGGTCGACGCGGCGGTCAACGTGACCGCCGAGCAGGTGATCGAGTACTCGGCGTACGGGTCCCTGCTCGAGCGTGCCGGGAACCGGGGCCCCGGCGCGGCGCCGCAGAACCTCTACCGGACGGCGGACACCGACGAGCGCGGGGGCAACGACAGCTGGGTGGCGATCGCCGTCGAGGACGACGGACAGTGGGAGGCACTGGTCGACGTGCTCGGCCGGCCCGAGTGGGCGACCGGTGCGCCGCTGTCGAGCGCGGCGGGGCGGGCCGAGCAGCACGACCTGATCGACGAGCGCCTGTCGGCCTGGTGCGCCCAGCGCACCGGCGACGACGTCGTCGCGGCGCTGTGGCCGGCGGGCGTGCCCGTGGCCAAGGTCATGCAGCCCCACCGCCAGGGCGAGCTCGAGCAGCTCCGGGCCCGCGGCTACTTCGAGGTCGTCGAGCATCCCGTGTCGGGCGCGGCGCGCCACGGCACGCTGCCGATGCGCTTGTCGCGCGGTCCGCAGCGGCTGCACCGGCGCCACGCCCCGCTGCTCGGCGAGCACAATACCGAGCTGCTCGGGGAGCTCGGCCTGACGACGGCCGAGATCGCCGAGCTCGAGGACGAAGGCGTCATCGGGAGGGCACCCGCGTGAGCGTCACGACGACAGGGGGAGCGGGGAGGCCGACCTCGTCGACCGCCTGCTCCCGAGCGAAGGAGGCGGATGGCGATGGGTGACGAGCTCGCGGGGAAGGTCGCCGTGGTGACCGGGGGTGCGGGCGGGATCGGCCGGGCCACCGTGGAGCGCTTCGCCGACGAGGGCGCTCGCGTGGTCGTCGCCGACCTCGACGCCGAGGCGGGCGAGGTGCTCGCCGCCGGGTTGGGCGACGTCGCCGCGTTCAGGCAGACCGACGTCGCCGACGCCGAGCAGGTGCAGGCGCTCGTCGACTTCGCGGTGGAGCGCTTCGGCGGCCTGCACGTCATGTTCAACAACGCCGGCGTGGCCAGCGGCATGGTCCGCTTCCTCCACGACGACCTGAGCGACTTCTCCCGGGTCATGAGCGTCAACGTGCTCGGCGTGATGCTCGGTACCCAGCGTGCGGCCCGCCACATGAAGGAGCACGGGGGCGGGTCGATCGTCAACTGCGCATCGATCGCCGGGATCACCGCCGGGGCCGGTCTGGCCACCTACCGGGCCTCGAAGGCGGCGGTCATCCACGTGAGCCGGTCGATGGCGGTCGACCTCGCCCAGTACGGGATCCGGGTCAATTGCATCGCCCCCGGCAACATCCAGACCGGGATGACCACCTACGACATGGACGCCGTCACCCGGTTCACCCAGCCGCTCCCACGGCGGGGGCGGACCGAGGACGTCGCCGAGGCCGTGGTGTACCTCGCCTCCGACCGATCGGCCCAGGTCACCGGGGTGCTGCTCCCCGTCGACGGCGGCACCACCGCCGGCCCCCCGGCCACCCAGCTCAAGCTGATGCTCGGCGCGTCCTCCCAGGGACAGGGCTGACGCCGGCACCGGGCGTGCTGGCACCGACCGGCATCATCTTGAGGCGTGGCGGCGTTCACGAGTGGCGTGGCGAGCCGCCAGGTATCCGAAGACCATGGTGTTGGCGATGCTCGCGCCGGGTCCGAGGTAATGACGGCCCATGACGGTGGCGGTGCCATTGCCCGTCGCGTACAGGCCCTCGATCGGCTGGCCGGCCCCGTCGACCACCCGTGCGTGGTCGTCGGTGACGAGGCCGCCGCAGGTGCCGATGTCGCCCGGGACGACCTGGACCCCGTAGTACGGAGGTTCGTCGATCGGACCGAGGCAGGGATGCACCTTGTGGTTCGGATCGCCCAACGCCCGGTTGTAGGCGGACTCGCCCCGTCCGTAGTCGGGGTCGGTGCCCTGTCGCGCGTTCTGGTTGAACCGTTCGACCGTCTCGGCCAGACCGGCAGGGTCGATGTCGCAGATGCGGGCGAGGTCCCTGACCGTCCACGCCTGCTTCACCATCCCGCTCTCGAGCAGCTTCCGTGGGAACCAACCGGGTCGGGAGCGCTGGTGCGCGTAGCGCTTGCGGTAGCGATCGTCGAAGATCAGCCAGCACGGGACGGCCCGGCTCGTCTTGTCGCGGGCGTACATCTCCTTGCCCACCTCCATGTAGGAGTTCGACTCGTTCACGAACCGTTGGCCCGCTGCATCGACGTAGATCGTGCGGGGACGCTGGCGCGCCTGGTCGAGCGTGGACTGCCCGAAGCGACCCGTCCGGGGTGACGGCAGCCACCAGGCTTCGTCCATCAGATCGGTCTTCGCGCCGAGCCGCATGGCGGCCTGGATCGCCTCGCCGGTGTCGCCCGGGTTCGCGATCGACCACTTCGCCCGGTTCGGCTGATCGCCGCCGAACTGCTCGCGCATCTCGGCGTTGCGGGCGAAGCCGCCGGAGGCCAGCAGGACCCCCTGACGGGCACGGATCAGGACGGGCGACCCCGACCGGACGACACGGACGCCGACGACGCGGCCCTCCTCGACGAGCAGGTCCTCGAGCGGCGCTTGTGTCCAGACCGGGATGCCGAGGTCGAGGGCGACGTGCAGCATCTGCCCGATGAGCGCTGCCCCGTTCGTGAGCAGTGCCCGGCCTCGCAGGCGAGCGGCGTAGGTCCGGAGCGCGACGCGCGCCGAGACCGCGAACGCCCCGATGGAACGGTTGTAGTTGGAGAGCGAACGCGCCTCGTTCGTCATCACCGCCAGGCCGAGGCTCTTCGCCAATCCCGGCTGCAGCGTGTCGAGCCATGCACCGAGCACCCGACCGTCGAACGGGACGGGCTCGACCGCGCGCCCGAGGTCGTGACCACCTTTGGCGTTCGAGTAGTAGTCGCTGTAGCCGCGGCAGTAGGCGAATCGGACGCCGAGCCGCTGAAGGAACGCGATCATCTCGGGTCCCGCCGTCAGGAACGCGTGCCGGCGTTCGACCGAGGAAGCCGGCCCGACGTCCCCCACCACGGCGTCGAAGTGGACCATGGCGTCTTCGTAGGAGTCCGGCACCCCCTCCGCTCGCATCACCGGGTTGTTCGGGACCCAGACGACCCCGCCCGACATCGCGGTCGAGCCGCCGATCAGGTCCTGCTTCTCGAGCACCAGTGCGCTCGCTCCGGCGTCGGCCGCGGTCAGCGCCGCGACCATGCCACCGCCGCCGGATCCGACGATGGCGACGTCGACGGTGGTGTCCCATGCCGTCATGCGACGACCTCCCCGGGAACGACCCCGGAACGGACCTGATGCACGCCCATCCGAGCCCTACGCCGGCGTGACGTCCAACGTGAGGCCGACCAGGCCCCGCAGGAAGTACGTCGGCAGGTACTCGTAGCGGCGAGCCCCCGCCGGGCCGTGTGCCGCCTCCGAGATCCTGATGTCGGCGGTGCGATCGAGGATCCGGTTGACGGTGACGCGGCCCTCGGCCCGGGCCAGGTGCGCACCCGCGCAGTGGTGGATGCCGTGGCCGAAGGCGATGTGCATGCGCGCATTGGCGCGGTCGACGTCGAATTCGGCCGGATCCGGGAAGGTGCGGGGGTCCCGGTTGGCCGCGCCGGGGAGCAGCAGGACCGTGGCGCCGGCAGGGACGTCGACGCCGCCCACCGTCACGCGCGTGCGGGCCATCCGGAACTGGGCTCGCAGCGGGCTCTCGAAACGCAGCATCTCCTCGATGAAGTTGGGGATCCGCTCGCGGTCCTCGCGCAGGCGCTGCTGGATGTCGGGACGCTCGGCGATGATGCGCAGGGCGAAGGACAGGAGCCGAACGGTCGTCTCCTGGCCCCCGGCGAAGAGGTTGGCCGCCAGCAGGGCGACGTCGTCGACCTCGGGGGTCGTGCCGTCGGGGAACGTGGCCGTCGCCATGGCCGTCATGATGTCGTCCCGAGGCGACCGGCGGCGGTCCTCGATGTAGGCCGTGAACTGCTCGTAGAGGAACTCGAGCGGCTTGTGCTCGAGGTGGCCCGCCTTGGTGGAAAGGTGCTCCCTGAACGTCCCGTGGTCCGACTCCGGCACGCCCTCGAGGTCGGCGATGACAAGCAAGGTGAACGGCTCGGCGTAGGCGCCGATGAACTCGCAGGTGCCCTCCGGGAGGAAGCCGTCCATCAGCCGGTCCGCCATGCGCCACATGAACTCCTCGTTCTCGCGGAGCCGCTGCGGGGTCAGCAGGCGCATCAGCAGCCGCCGGTGGTCGTGGTGGCGCGGCGGGTCGAAGGTCGGCAGCTGGTCGCTGAAGGGCAGCTCGTCACGGCACCGGTCGATGGTGTCGCTGACGTCGTCGCCTTCGAGTGGGACGGAGAACGGTTGGAACGGACCGCTCACGGCGTTGCACGACGAGAAGTGGACGGCGTCGTTGTACACCGCCAGCGCCTCCTCGTACCCGGTCACCATGTAGACGCCGAAGTGCGGCTCCCGCCACACCGGCGCGTGCTCGCGCAGCGTGTCGAAGTAGGCGTAGGGATCGTCCTGGACGTCCCGATCGCGGAAGAAGTTCGTCGCCTCCAGCTCCCTCACCGTCACGGCAGCTCAGCCCTCCCTCGAGACGCGTTCCCGGCATGCGTCGCCGCTTGCCCGCCGGCGAGATTTGATGTCATATTTCTGGCACCAATATATGCCGTGGGGTGCCCGATGAGAAGCGAGAACGCGAGCGACGTCTACTACGACCCCTACGACGTCGGCATCATCGCCGACCCGTACCCGGTCTACCGGCGCATGCGGAAGGAGGCCCCCCTCTACTACAACGCGGTCCACGACTTCTTCGCGGTGACCCGGGCCGAGGACGTCGAACGGGGACTCATGGATCCTGCGACGTTCATCTCGGGGCGGGGCGGGATCCTCGAGCTCATCCGGGCGGAGATCGAGCTGCCGCCCGGCGTGTTCATCTTCGAGGACCCTCCGGCGCACACCATCCACCGGCGGCTCATGAACCGGGTGTTCTCCCCCCGGCGGGTGGCCGAGCTCGAGGACAAGGTGCGGCAGTTCTGCGTCCAGTGCCTCGACCCGCTGGTGGGAGCCGACCGCTTCGACATCATCGCCGAGCTCGGGGCCCAGGTCCCGATGAAGACGATCAGCATGCTGCTGGGGATCCCCGAGGCCGATCAGGAGGCGATCCGCGACCACGCCGACGCCAACCTGCGCACCGAGGAGGGGAAGCCGATGCAGGTCTCGAGCGAGCGGCTCCTCAGCGGCGAGGTGTTCGCCGAGTACATCGACTGGCGCGTCGAGCACCCCTCGGACGACCTGATGACGGACCTGCTCCAGGCCGAGTTCGTCGACGAGACGGGCACCCGGCGCCGATTGGACCGCCAGGAGCTCCTGACCTATCTGGAGGTCGTCTCGGGCGCCGGCAACGAGACGACGAACCGGCTGATCGGCTGGAGCGCCAAGGTCCTGGCCGAGCACCCGGACCAGCGGCGCGCCGTGGTCGAGGACCGATCCCTCGTCCCCGGGATGATCGAGGAGGTCCTCCGCTTCGAGCCGCCCGCGCACCACATGGCCCGCTACGTGGCCAAGGACGTGGAGGTCCAGGGCCGGACCGTCCCCGAGGGCAGCGTGATGATCTTCCTGGTGGCGTCGGCGAACCGCGACGACCGCCGGTTCCCCGACGGCGACCGCTTCGACATCTGGCGCGACAACCGCCGGACGCTCACCTTCGGGCAGGGCATCCACCTCTGCCTGGGGGCGGCGCTCGCCCGGCTGGAGGGCCGCATCGTGTTCGAGGAGTTCCTCGACCGGTTCCCGGAGTGGGACGTCGACCTCGACGAGGCGCACCTCTCGCCCACCTCGACCGTGAGGGGATGGGAGCGGCTGCCCGTCGTCATCCGGTGAGCGGCCAGGCCGCCGCCGAGGAGGGCCGGCGCCCCCGCCGGCCCTACGACGGCACCCGGCGCCGGGAGATGGCGGCCGAGACCCGGCGGCGCATCGTGACCGCCGGCTCCGAGCTCCTGCACGCCTCGGACGTGCGCGACTGGGGGGCGCTCACGGTCCGGGCCGTGGCCGAGCGCGCCGGGGTGAACGAGCGCACCGTCTACCGCCACTTCGTCAACGAGCGGGGACTGCGGGACGCGGTGATGCACCAGCTCGAGACCGAGGCGGGCATCGAGCTGGCGGGGATGTCCCTCGACGACGTCACCGAGGTGGCCACGCGGATCTTCGAGCACGTGGCCTCGTTCCCCCTGGCACCCCGCCCCGCGCTGGACCCCACGCTGGGCGAGGCCAACCGGCGCCAGCACGAGGCGCTGTTGGACGCGGTCGCGGCCCGGACCGCGACGTGGTCCGCCGAAGAGCGCACCATGGCGGCGGGGATGCTCGACGTCCTGTGGAGCGTGGCCGCCTACGAGCGCCTGGTGCGCGACTGGGATCTCGATCCCGACCGGGCGATCGAGGCGATCGGCTGGGTCATCGGCATGGTGGTCGACGCGGTCCGCCGGGGCCGGTGCCCGACGGACGGCGGGTGAGGGGCGATCCCGCCGGCCCTTGCGCCGGGTGCCAGCCGCAGGTGCCCTCCCGGTGCATCCGGCCCCCGGCCCCCGGCCGGGTTCAGATGTACATGCCGCCGTTCACGGCGATGAGCTGACCCGTGATGTAGCTGCCGCCCTCCTCCGAGCAGAGGTACGAGCAGGCCGCAGCGATGTCGGCGGGTGTGCCGGCCCGGCCCAGGGGGACGAACGGGGCGATGGCCTCGATGCCCGGGAAGTCCCCCGACTCGGTGGCGGCGCGGGCCATCGGGGTGTCGACGATGCTCGGCGAGACCGTGTTCACGGTGACGCCCTGGCGGGCGAGGTCGACGGCCAGCGACTTGGTCAGGGCGATCACCCCGCCCTTGGACGCGGAGTAGTGGGCCATGTTGGGCGCCCCCGACTGGGCGCTCTGCGAGGAGATGGTGACGATGCGTCCCCAGCCTGCCGCCACCATGTCCGGGATGGCCGCCTGGGCGCAGGCGAAGGTGCCGGTCAGGTTGACGGCGATGATCTGGTCCCAGCGCTCGGGCGTGATCTCGAGGATCGGGTCGAAGGCCTCGATCCCCGCGCTGGTGACGAGGATCGCCACCGGCCCGAGCTCGGCCCGGATCCGGTCGAAGGCGGCGGTCACGCCGGGCCGGTCGGTGACGTCGACCTCCAGGGCCAGGATCTCGCCGCCGGCCGCCTCCAGCTCCTTGGCCGCGGACGCCAGCGTGTCGGGGTTGCGGTCGAGGACGGCCACCTTGTGCCCGTCGGCCACGAACCGGATGGCCACGCCCAGCCCGATGCCCGAGGCACCGCCCGTGACCACCGCCACCTTGCTCATGAGGCCTCCTTCACGGCGTCGAATTCGATGTACAGCTTGCTCAGCCCGCGCAGCACCCACGTCGGCTCGTAGCGGAAGCGCCGGTCGCCCGGAGGGCCGTGGTGCTCCTCGGACAGCCGGATGTCGCGCAGGCGGTCGAGGATGCGCTCCAGGCTCACGCGCCCCTCGGCCCGGGCCAGCGGCCCGCCCGGGCAGGTGTGGTTGCCCCGTCCGAAGGCCATGTGGGCCCGGGCGTTGGCGCGATCGGCCTGGAACTCGGCCGGGCACTCGAAGCGCCGAGGGTCACGGTTGGCCGCGCCGTTGAGCAACATCACGGGCGTGCCGGCGGCGACGTCGACATCGCCGATGGTCACCTTCTTGCGGGTCAGGCGGAAGTCGGCCTTCACCGGGCTCTCGATGCGCAGCGCCTCCTCGATGAAGGTCTGGATGAGATCGGGATGCTCTCGCAGCCGGTCCTGGAGCTCGGGACGCTCACCCAGGTACTTGAGGGCCACGGCCAGCAGGCGGGCCGTCGTCTCCTGCCCTGCCGCGAACAGGAACGTGGCGGTGCGGACCACGTTCGTCACCTCGGGCAGCGTGCCGTCGGGATAGGTGGCGAGGGCCAGGTCGGTGAGGACGTCCTTGCGCGGCGTCCGGCGGCGGTCCTCGATGTACTCGGCGAACCAGTCGTCCAGCCACGACAGCGGATTGAGGTTGTCGGCCCCGGCGCCGGCCGCGCCGCCGCCCACCTTGCCGGGGGTGGGGCTCAACCCGAAGCCCTCGCGGAAGCGCTGGTGGTCCTCCTCGGGCACCCCCAGCAGGTCGGCCACCACCAGCATGGCGAAGGGCTGGGAGTAGGCGCTGATGAACTCGCAGCGGCCATCGGCGACGAACTCGTCGAGCAGCTGGTCGGACAGCCGGTACATGAAGTCCTCGTTGTCCTTGAGCTTGCGCGAGGTGATGAGCCGCATGAGCAGCGCCCGTTCCCGCGTGTGGGCCGGGGGGTCCATGGTGACCATGTGCTCGAACATGGGGAGGTGGTCCCGGTACGTGTCGATGATCTCGCCCACGTCGTCACCTTCGAGGGGGACGGGGAATTGGGCGAAGGGGCCGATGACCGAGTTGCACGACGAGAAGTTGGACCCGTCGAGGTAGACCTCGCTGGCCTCGTCGAAGCCGGTCACGGCCACGATGCCGCTCGGAAGCCGCAGCACCGGCGACTCGGCGCGCAGAGAGTCGAAGTAGGGGTAGGGGTCGTCCACGAGGTCCGCGTCGGAGAAGAAGTCGACGGTCTTCCAGTCGCGCATGCCCCGCTCCTTCCCGGGCGCCCGCGGCCGTACCAGGCGCCCCCTGGCTGTGCGGCCGCACAGCAGAATTTTGGCAGTTGCTTAGCATCGGGCCGCCGGTCGTGGCAAGTTGTGAGGGTGGCGAGCACCCCCACGGTCCCGGCCCGGCGCATCGGTGCCGCCACCTCCAAGACCCGGTCGCAACTCGTCGACGCCGCCGAGCAGCTTCTCCTCGAGGAGGGCCACGCGGCGGTCACCTCCCGCCGGGTGGGCGCCAGGGCCGGGCTCAAGCCCCAGCTCGTCCACTACTACTTCCGGTCGATGGAGGACCTCTTCCTCGAGGTCTTCCGGCGCCGGGCCGACGAGAACCTGGCCCGAGCCGAGCGGGCCCTTTCCGAGGACGGCTCGCTGCGCACCCTGTGGCAGCTCAACGCCGACCTGCGCGGGGCCGCGTTCAACGTCGAGTTCGTGGCGCTGGCCAACCGGCACGAGGCCATTCGCGCCGAGGTGGCCCGCTACGCCGAGCGCTTCCGGGCCATGCAGCTGGCCGCGTTGCGGAAGTCCGTCGACGAGCGTGGCGGCCTCCCCGGCGGCCTCCCCCCGGTCGCCGCCCTGGTGCTCATGACCGGCCTCACCCAGGTGCTGTCGCTCGAGCGCGCCCTCGGGGTCACCACCGGCCACGACGAGACACTCGCCTTCGTCGAGCGGCTCATCGACACCCTGGCGGCACCGAGCGCGGGCGGCTGAGGCCCGCCGACGCCTCCCGCTGTGCTCCCGCCTACGCGATCGCCTCGTCGCCGTGGAGCGTCGTGCGGTGCATGTCGCGGGGCGAGGCCGGGTCGTAGGGGAGGGCGCGGTGCAGCACACCCCGGTTGTCCCAGATGACCATGTCGCCGACCTTCCAGACATGGCGGTAGACGCGCTCTGGGGCGGTGGCCCGAGCCAGGATGTCGCCGAGCAGCGCCTGGCCCTCCTCGGCACGCATCCCCACCACGTGGTCGGCCGTCGGGCCGAGCACCACCGACCGCCGCCCACTGCGGTGGCACCAGATGAGCGGCTGCTCCTTGGCCGGACGCCGGCGCCACATCGCCACCTGGTCCGGGCTGGGGTCAGGCACCAGGCGCCGCTGGGCGGCCTCGATCGAGTGCACCACCCGTATCGACTCGAGCCGCTGCTTCTCCTCGTCGGTCAGCTCGTCGTACGCGGCGTACGTGCTGGCGAACTCGGTCTCGCCCCCCGTGTCGGCCACACCGTGGGCGCTGAGCAGGGTGGCCATGATCGGGATGTCGTCGGTGAGGCCGTCGATGTGCCAGTCGAACGTGCCACGGAGGTACGCGGCGGCACGGTTCCTGGCCGGGTCGAGGGTGACGAGGAAGATCTCGGGGAATTCGCCGGTGCCGAACACCTCGACCCGGCCGAGCCGCTTGCTGAACGCCACCTGGGCCGCGTCGTCGATGTGGAGGTCGCGGAACACCAGCACGCCGTCGGCCTCGAGCGCCTCGAGGATCTGCGCCGGTAGCGCCTCGTCGCGCAGCATCTGGTCCACGTCGACCCCGAGCACCTCGGCGCCGACCCTGTCGGTGAGCTTCGCGGTTTCGACGGCCTGCGTCATCGCGTCCTCCTGCCTCGGGATCCTCAAGTGGTTCCGGCCGGCCCCTGCCGGAGCTCCCGCTTGAGCACCTTGCCCGACGGGTTGCGGGGCAGCGACTCGACGAAAGTGATCTCCTTGGGGACCTTGAAGCGCGCCATCCGGGCCCGGCAGTGCTCGATCAGGTCGTCGGTGCTCGCCGCGGCACCCGGGCGCAGCGCCACGAAGGCCACCGGGACCTCTCCCCAACGGTCGTCGGGCCGGCCCACCACGGCCGCCTCGAGCACGGCCTCGTGCTCGTAGAGCACCCGCTCGACCTCGGATCCGGCGATGTTCTCCCCGCCCGAGACGATCATGTCCTTGAGGCGGTCGACGATGAAGAGGTAGCCGTCGTCGTCACGCACGCCGATGTCGCCGGTGTGGAACCAGCCGCCGGCGAAGGCAGCGGCCGTGGCATCGGGGTCCCGCCAATACCCCTTGAACACCTTCGGGCCCCGCATGACGATCTCGCCCCGCTCACCGGCTGCCACGGGCCTGCCGTGCTCGTCCCAGATGTCGAGGTCGAGGTAGACGCAGGGACGGCCGACGCTGCCGAGCTTGGTCACGATGCTGTCGCGATCGAGGAAGGTGTCGCCCGAGACGGTCTCGGTGAGGCCGTAGGCGTCGGCGAACCAGGCCGATGGGAAGGTCCGCTGGACGCGCTCGATGAGCGGGATCGGCATCTTCTCCCCGCCGTTGATCACGACGCGCACCGAAGAAAGGTCGCGCTCTTCGATGCCGGGCAAGGCCATGATCGCGTTCACCATGGCCGGGGCCAGCCACACGGTGGTGACCCGGGACCGCTCGAGCTCGTCGACGACGGTGGCCGCGTCGAACGCCCGGTGCAGGAGGACCGTGGCACCGGCGGCGACGAGCGACGTCGTCGTCAGGTCGAGCGCGCCCACGTGGTAGAGCGGCCCGCACGCGAGCCCGAGATCGGCGCTCGTGAACCCGAACTCCGTCAGGTGCGCCAGGTTCTTCCACGCCAGGTTGGCGTGCGTGATCATGACTCCCTTCGGATGCCCGGTCGTGCCCGACGTGTACATCAGCCGGTGGACGTCGTCGGCCGCGCAGACGACGTGTGGCGGGACGGCAGCGCTCGTCCGGAGCTCCTCCAGCGCGGTCCACCCCTCGGGCGCGGGTGCGCCGACGAGGGCACGCAGGAGCGTGCCCTCGGTGCCCTTCGTGGCCTCGTCGGCCAGCGCTGCGAGCGCCCCGTCGCACACGAGGGCCCGGGCCTCCGAGTGCTCGAGGATGTAGCCGACCTCCGGCGCGGCCAGCCGCCAATTGATCGGCATGGCGATCGCCCCCAGGTAGTTGGCGGCGAAGAGCGTCTCGAGGAACTCCGGGCGGTTGTAGGAGAGGACGCCGACGACGTCGCCCCGGCCGACGCCCCGCTCCGCCAGCCCGCCGGCCAACGCGGCAACCCGCCCGGCCATCTCGCCGTAGGTGGCGGACTCGCCCTCGAAGACGGTCATGGGCTGGTCGGGCGTCCGGGCCGCGTGGTGGGCGAGCACGGTGAACCAGTTCAGGTCCGCCGGCATCGCCTTCCTCCTCCCGGATCGTGGCAGACTTTGTACCGACCAGTCAGTCTAACCACGGCGGCGGCGGCACGCCCCGCCTGGCAGGAGATCCCGATGCCCGACGACGCCCGGCGGAATCCCAAGTGGCTGGCGCGCCGGCAGGCCATCATCGACACCTCGGCCCGGATCTTCGCCCGCAGCGGCTACCACGCCACCGGCATCAACGAGCTGTGCGAGGCCAACGACCTCGGCAAGGGCGCGCTCTACCACTACATCGGCTCCAAGGAGGAGCTTCTCGCCGCCATCTACGACCAGGTCATGGACGAGGTGACGGCGGGCGCGACGCGCGTGGCGGAGGCCGGCGGGTCGCCGGCGGCACAGCTGGCCATGCTCGGCGACGAGCTGCTCGACGTCATCCACCGCTTCCCCGACCACGTGTGGGTGTTCCTGCACGAATTCCCCGCCCTCACCGGCGAGCGCGCCCGGCGCTTCCAGGAGTGGCTGCGGAACTACGAACGGCGGATCGAGGACGTCATCCGGGCCGGCGTCGAGTCAGGCGAGTTCCGTGGCGATCTCGACCCGTGGCTGACGACCCGAGCGTGGTTCGGCATGCACAATTACACGTACCTCTGGCTGCGGCCGGGGGGGCGCCTGTCCGCCCGCGACGTGGCCAAGCCGTTCGCCGACATCTTCATGCGCGGCATCGAGTCCGGCAGGGGGTGACTCCCGGGTCAGGGTGCGGAGTACCCGCCGTCCACC
>DASPTT010000085.1:0-16494 GCA_035623275.1 Acidimicrobiales bacterium | reverse complement strand
CGGCCGCCACGCCGAGGCCGCCGGGTCGCTGGCCGGCTTGGCCGCGCTGTGGGGCGCCGCGCCCGACATCCTGCTCGAGGCGGCCGTCGTGAGCGCCCACGTCGGTTCGATCGACGACGCCATGGGCCTCGTCGACCAGGCCCTGGCCATCGACCCCCGCCACCCCGAGGCCCGCGCCACGAAGCTCGGGCTCGAGGTGGCGACCGGCGTCCGCCCGCCCGTGACCGCCATCGCCATCGGCCGGGACCTGGTGCCCGCGCCCGACGAGATCGGCGTGGGCCTACCCGGGTCCGCGCACGGGGCCCTGGAGGCCCCGCTCCACGACCTCCCCTTCGCCCCGGCGTCGCTGGATCGCATCCGCGTGTCCGAGGCCACGATCGGCGGGCTGCCGAGCGACGAGCGCGCCCGCGTCGTCACGCACCTGCGCGGGCTGCTCCGTGCCGGCGGGCGGGTCGAGGTGGACGGCGCACGGGCGCGGCGGGCCGACGAACTCGCCGTCGACCTGCGCGCCGGGGGCCTCTTGCCGCGGGCGACGGCCGATGGCCTCGTGGCCACGCTGGGCACCGAGGGGACGGGCCACGCCACCGGCGACGACGGCGTCGTCTTCCACGAGGAGTGGTACCCCGACGGGCAGCTCGCCGAGCTCTGCGGGCTCCTCGACGCGACCCTCACCCGGGCCGTCGACGGTGCCATCGTCGAGATCGGCTGCTGGGAGGGCCGGTCCACCGTGGCCCTGGCCCGCGTCCTGGAGCCGAGCGGCCGCCGTCTACACGCGGTCGACTGGTGGCTCGGGAACGTCGACGAGGGTACCGACCACGCCACCGTGCACGCCCTGCACGAGCGCGACGTCTTCGCCACCTTCACGGCGAACGTCGCCCCCTACCGATGCGTCGACGTGCACCGGCAGGACGGCCGTGACTTCCTCACCGGGATGCCGCCCGGCGAAGGGATCGCCTTCGTCCACCTCGACGCGGGCCACACCTACGAGGCGACCAAGCAGCTGATCGACCTGGCTCTGCCGCGCCTCGCGCCCGGCGGGGTGATCTGCGGCGACGACTTCGAGAACTCGCACGCCGGTCGCCACGACCTCGGTGGTGGCGTCGAGGGCGCAGTGCGCGACGCGCTGCGCGGCGACGGCCGCAACATCGGGAACCTTTGGTACTACCAACGACCGGTCGACGCGGACCCCCCGTGGTGGGCAGCGGCGACGGTCGCCGGCGTGCACGACCCGGCCGCGTCCTGAGCCGGCGCGCGCGCGGCGCACGCGCCCACCCTTCCTCAAGGGCCGCCCAATTTCTTCCGATACCTCTTGCGCAGGGCCAGGACGGCGTTGCGGGGATGGCCAGGGACCGGGCCGACAGTCAGTGCGGGTCGCGCTCGAAGAGGAGCCATGGGCAACAGGACCGGCTTGATCGGCGTCCCGGCCGCCGTCATCGCCATCGTCGTCATGCTCGTCGTGCCCATGCCGACGATCCTGCTCGACCTCCTCATCAGCCTGAACATGACGGCCGCCGTCGTCATCCTGCTGATGACGATGCACGTGAAGCGCCCGCTGGACTTCTCGGTCTTCCCGTCGGTGCTCCTGGTGGCCACGTTGTTCCGACTGGCGCTCAACGTGAGCGCGACGCGCCTCGTGCTCCTCCACGGGTACGCCGGCTCGGTCATCTCGAGCTTCGGCAATTTCGTCGTCGGCGGCCAGCTCGTCGTCGGCTTGGTCGTCTTCCTGATCCTGATCGTCATCCAATTCGTCGTGGTCACCAGCGGGGCGGGGCGGGTGGCGGAGGTGGCGGCTCGCTTCACGCTCGATGCCATGCCCGGAAAGCAGATGGCCATCGACGCGGATCTCAACTCGGGACTCATCGACGAGCAGCAGGCTCGCCAGCGCCGCCGGGAGATCGCCGACGAAGCGGACTTCTACGGCGCGATGGACGGTGCGTCGAAGTTCGTGCGGGGCGACGCCATCGCCGCGGTCGTCATCACCGCCATCAACCTCGTCGGCGGGCTGGCCGTGGGCATCGTCCAGATGCACCTGTCCGTGGGCGACGCTGTGCACAAGTACAGCCTCTTGAGCGTCGGCGACGGCCTCGTGTCGCAGATCCCGGCGCTGCTGCTGTCCATCTCGACGGGCCTGGTCGTGACCCGGGCGGCCACCGACGACGAGGACTTCGGCACCGACCTCCTGGGCCAGGTCCGGCGCCAGCACCGGGCCCTGCAGGTCGCCGGGATCGTCATGGCGGCGATGGCCATCGTGCCCGGCCTCCCCCACCTGCCCTTCCTCGTCGTGGGCGCGACGATCTGGTTCGCCGGGGTGCGCGCGGGCGCCTCTGCCTCCGCCGAGGTGGCGGCCGCCGAGGTGGCCGCCGAGGAATCGGCACCCGCGCTCGACACCCCCCAGGCCCTGGCCGCGGAGATGCGCGTCGAGCCCCTGGAGCTCGAGCTCGCGGTGTCGCTCGTCGACCTCGTCGACACCACCAAGGGGGGCGACCTCCTCGAGCGCGTCAAGGGCCTGCGCCGCAAGCTCGCCATCGACAAGGGCCTGATCATCCCGCCGGTGCGCACCCGCGACAACGTGACGCTCATCGGCGACACCTACGCCATCCGCCTCCACGGGGTGGAGGTGGCGCAGGGGGTGGCACCGCCCGGTCGCATGCTGGCTATCGGCGGCGGCCTCGACACCCTGCCCGGCGACGTGACCACCGAGCCCGTCTTCGGCATCCCGGCCAAGTGGGTCCCCGCCGAGCTCCGCCAGCAGGCGCTGGTGGCCGGCGCCACGGTGGTCGACCGCTCCTCGGTGATCACCACGCACCTCGGAGAGATCGCCTCCGTGCAGGCCGGGCGGCTCCTCTCCGCGCAGCAGGTCCGGGTCCTGCTCGACGCGGTCAGGGGCACGGACCCCGCCATCGTCGAGGAGATGGCCACCGCCCAGGTGAGCCTGACCGACCTCCATCGCGTGCTGTGCGGGCTCCTCGACGAGGGGGTCCCCATCCGAGACCTGGTGCGCATCATCGAGGCAGTGACCGAGCGGGCCCGGAGCAGCAGGGAGCCCGAAGCCCTGTTGGAGGCCGCCCGCAGCGCGCTGGGACCCGCCATCACCGCCATGTTCGCCAAGGACGGGACGCTGCCGGTGATCACCTTCGACGCCGGCTTCGAGCGAATGCTGGCCGAATCGGTCAAGCCAGGCGACGACGGATCGGTCCTCACGGTCGACCCCGCGCTGGCCGAGGGGCTCGTCGGCGAGGTCCAGGCCCTGACGGTGGCCGCCGAGCAAGGTGGGCGAGAGCCCGTGCTCGTCTGCACGACGCGCCTTCGCCCCGCCATCCGGCGCCTGCTGGGCGCGGCCGTGCCCAGGCTCGGCGTCCTGTCCGTCAACGAGCTCGGGCCGCAGGTCAAGCTCGACCGAATCGGGGTGGTGAACATTGTCAGCGCAGCCCAGGCGCTATGAGGGTGCGGCACTCGAGCCGCTCCTCGAGCAGGTCCATCGCGAGCTCGGTCCCGATGCCCGCATCGTGACCGCGGCCAAGGCCCGGACGGGCGGCTACATGGGCTTCTTCGCCCGCGAGCTGTACCGGCTGGAGGTGGCGCCGTCCGAGGCGACCGGGCCGTCCGAGGCGACCGGGCCGTCCCAGGCCAGCGCCGCGGCCGCAGCCGCTGCCCCCGTCGACGCGCCGGTGCCCACGCCGGTGACCCCGACGGTTCCCGCGCCGGTGCCCACGTCGGATCCGGCGTCGCGCGCCGGCAGCGCCGCCGGTGCCGACCCGTTCGCGATGCTGGCGGCACACGCCGACGACGTGATCGAGCTGGCCGATGCGACGGACTGCCGCCCACCCGTGCGACCCTCGGCGGCCATGGCCCGGATCGCGCAAGCCCTGGCCACACCGGTCGAGGCAGAATCGCTGCCGCCCTGCCGGGTGCTGCACCCCCTCGGAGCAGATGCGAGTCCGCGCACCACGAGCGGCGAGACGTCGCCACCGCCCGCCGACGGCGAGGACCGGGAGTTCGCCGACGTGCTCCGTCAGGTCGCCGCGTCCGGGGTCACGACCGCGGTACCGCACGCGCCGCGCACAGGAACCGGCGCCCTGGATCCGTCCGATGCCGATACCGAGGACCTCGAGCACCAGCTCGACGAGATCGCCCGTTTCCTCGCGGAGCAGTCCGCCGATCCCGCCCACGCCGGGGACGAGGAGGCGACGTCGGCACCGCCGCGCGCTGGGGAGGGCCGGGCCGACCCGCGGCGCCTCACCGCCGAGCTCCGGCGGGTGGGCCTCTGCGAGGAGGACGCCCGACGCCTGTCCGGCGCGATGTCGGCCGGGCAGGATCCCGCCCACGTGCTGCTGGACCACTTCACGTCCCTGCCGCCGGTCCCCCCGCTGCCGCACCTGGCGGGCAGCCTGCTGGTGGTCGTCGGCGCCGGCGAGCGCGTGTTCGAGTTGGCGGCGGCGCTCGCCGAGGAGATCGACATCGACCCCGACGCGGTCTACGTCGCCAGTCCCTCCGCCACCCTGCGCCGCCGGCTCCCCGTGGATCGCTGCGTGCGCTCCACCGAAGAGGCCGCCGAGCGCGCCCCGGGTTGGCGCCGCAACGCCGTCGCCGTGGTGGCTGTCGACGCACCTGTCGCCGGCGGCAACACGTCCTGGGCCCGGCATGTCGTGGGCATCCTGCGGCCCACCGCGGTGTGGGGCGCGGTCGACGCCGTGTGCAAGGCAGACGACGTGGCCGCCTGGGCGGAGAGGCTCGGCGGCATCGACGCGCTCGTCCTGGACAACGTCGACGCCACGATGAGCCCGGTGTCGATCACTGCCGCCGGGATCCCCGTCGCCCGCATGTCGGAGCGGCGGGCGACCCCGGCCTACTGGACCACGCTGGTGGTGGACCGGGTGCTGCCGTGCACGTGAAGCGCCCGGAGCTGGTGGTGGCCGGCGCCGTGCTGCTGTGCCTGCCCATGGTCCCCGGTGTGCTCTCCGGGGGCATCGGCGCGATGACCGCCCTGACGCGCTTTCTCATCGCCCTCCTCCTGTGCTGGATCGGAGGCGCGGTGCTCACCGCCGTCCTGTCGCGCTACTCGGAAGAGTCCCGCCGCGCCGAGATCGCCAAGGCCATCGACGCCGCCCAGCGCGCCACGGCCGAGCGGGCGGCCGAGGCCGACGCCGCCTACCGGGCCCGGCACCCGGATCCCTTCGCCGGGCCGAGCGTCTGAACGCGCCCGCGCACCGTCACCGTCCGTAGCGCTCAAGAGCGCCACGCCACGCGCCGATGAGTGAACGCACATCGGGGCGGGCGACCGCCCTGCAGCGGCAGGAGAAGAACGGATGATCTCGCTGACGCGCCTCAACGGAGAACGGATCGCGCTCAACCCCGAGCTCATCGAGCGCGCCGAGGAAACCCCGGACACGGTCCTGACCCTGGTCAACGGGACGAAGTACGTCGTCCAGGAGAGCCTGGACGAGCTGATCGAACGCGTGCGCGTCCACCGGGCCTCCATCCTCGCCCTGTCGCAGCACCTGCAGGTCGACCCGTCTGCCGACACGCCGGGCACGCCCTTCGATGCCGGGCAGCCCGCCGAGCCGACCGAGCCCGGGGCGCGCCTGCACCTCGTGCCCGTCGACCCGCACCCCTCGCATCCCGGGGAGGCGGGCCGATGAAGAAGCTCGACCGGATGACCCCCATCGCCGTGGGCGGAGCGCTCTTCGCCGTCCTCTTCTCCATGATGATGGAGGGCTCCAACCCGATGGTGCTCTTCAAGCCGGCGCCCTTGATCCTGGTGTTCGTGGGCACGGCCATGGCCGCCGCCGCCGGCTTCATGAAGAACGACGTCACCAACGTGAAGAACGTCGTGATGCAGGCGATCGGCACACCGGAGCACGACCCCGAACAGGACATCGCCCGGATGGTCCAGCTCGCCGAGCTGGCCCGGCGCGAGGGGCTGCTGGCACTGGAGAAGGCGGCGGCCGAGGTGGACGACCCGTTCTTCCGCAAGGGTGTCGAGCTCACCGTGGACGGCATGGACCCCGACGAGATCGCCGACGTCCTCGAAGGCGAGCTGCGCGCCATCAAGGAGCGCCACAAGATGGGGGCGAAGTTCTTCCAGGACATGGGCGGGTTCTCCCCCACCCTCGGGATCATCGGGACGGTGGTCGGGCTGATCCACGTCCTGGGCAACCTCAACGACCCCAACAGCATCGGCCCCGCCATCGGCTCCGCCTTCACCGCCACGCTGTGGGGGGTCATGGCCGCCAACGTCCTGTGGCTCCCCATCGCCAACAAGCTCAAGCGTGCCAGCGAGCTGGAGCTGCACGGCAAGCGGATGATCATGGACGGCCTGCTCGCGGTGCAGGCAGGCAACAGCCCCCGCATGATCCAGGCCAGGCTGCAGTCCTACCTCTCGCCCAAGGACCGAGGGGTCAAGCGGGCCGCGGAGGAGGCGGCATGAGCCGCCGGCGCCGCGAGGAGCAGCACGAGGAGGAGGTCGAGAACAGCGAGCGGTGGTTGCTGACCTACGCCGACATGATCACGCTGCTGCTCGCCCTGTTCATCGTCTTGTTCGCGGTGAGCTCGATCAACTCCAAGAAGTTCCTGGCCCTCGCCCTCGGGCTGAAGAACACCTTCGACCCCAAGCCCGGGATCCTGCCCAACGGCAGCGGGCTCCTCTCCCAGGCCAGCCTGACCCGGACCGCGGGCACCCAGACCGACCAGAAGCTCCCGACCGTCTCCCCCCTGGAGCCCGGGGCCACGACCACCACCACGACCACCACCACCACGCCCCCCGCCGCCCCGACCAGGGGACAGGTCGACCTGGCCACCATCGACCAGCAGGTGCAGCAGGCACTGGCGGCCAAGGGCCTCACGTCGGCCGCCAGCACGTCGGTCCAGGCCCGCGGCCTGGTGGTCCAGGTGCTCGCCGACAAGGTGTTCTTCGCCACCGACTCCGCGGACCTCGGTCCGGTGGGCACCAGCGTCGTCGACACCATCGCGTCGGTGCTCGACACGGACACCAACGACGTGGTGGTGGAGGGCTACACCGACGACCAGCCCATCCTCGGCGGCCCGTACACGTCGAACCTCGAGCTGTCGGCCGTGCGCGCCGTCAACGTGGCCCAGCAGCTCACGGTCGTCGACCACCTCGCCCCCGAGCGCGTCTCGGCCATGGGCTACGGCGAGACCCACCCGGCCGTACCCAACGACACGCCCGCCCACCAGGCCCAGAACCGGCGCATCGACGTCGTCGTCCTCGCGCCGGGGTCCACCCGGCCATGACCGACCTGCTCCAACCGGGCCGCACGCCCAACACGGGCACGGAGGCCGCCGACGCGCCCGCGAAGCCGAAGAAGAAGGGCAAGCTCAAGAAGATCGTCATCGTGCTCGTGGTCCTGGCGCTGGTCGGCTTCCTCGAGAAGGGCAAGTTCATCAAGCCGCACTACCGGCCGGGCCAGCAGGCGCCGCCGGGCCAGGTCGACACCCTGGACCAGCTGACGGTGAACCTGTCCGACGGCCACCTCGTCCAGACGACGATCGCGCTCCAGCTGACCACGGTGGCCGACACCAAGACGATCACGGCCGACGCACCGCAATTCGAGGACGCGGCCATCTCGGTCATCGGGTCCGAGACGTACGCGGGACTGCTCGCCCCCGGCGGGCGCGACGACATGAAGAGCCAGCTGCTGGCCCGCTTCCAGAAGATCGCGGGGACGGCCGACGGCGCCCAGGCGGTCAGCGCCGTCTATTTCACCGGGCTGGTGATCCAGTGACGAGGCCACGGACCGTGGCGAATTCACACAAATAGCACAAGAATCCGCTTCATCCCGTGGGCATCGTGGCCGATACCTTCCCCCGTGGGGATGGTGGAGGACCTGTCGGTGTGCCTGTGGGAGGAGCGCGCCGCCCTGGAGCAGCTCGTGTTCCGCCTGGAGCAGGAGAACCTGGTGCTCGCCTCGGGCCGGCACCGCCTGCTCATGCAGTCGACCGCCGAGGTGGCCGCCTCGTCCGCCGCGGTGGACCAGGTCGAGCAGCGGCGGATCGAGCTCACCGCGGCGATCGCGGCCGACACGGGCCTGGCTGCGGACGCCACCCTGGAGGTCATCACCGAGGTGCTCGACGCGCCGGCCGCCGAGGCGCTGCGTTCGCACCGCGCCGCGCTGCGCCGGCTCGTGGGGCTGGTCACCGACCTCGTGCAGCGCAACCGTGAGCTCATCGCCCGGGGACTGGCCGCCACGGTCGACGCCCTGACCCTGGTCGGCGCGGCACCGGCCGGCGCCTACGACGCCTCGGGCACGGCACCGGCCGGCGTCGGCGGCGCCCTCGTCTACGACAGCCGCGTGTGAGGGGCGACTCGCGTGGGTGACCTGGCGCTCTCCATCGCCGCCTCGGGCCTCGACGCCCAGCAGACGACGATGGACACCATCTCCCAGAACCTGGCCAACGCCGACACGCCCGGCTACGTGCAGGAGAGCGCGGATCTCACCACCATCCCCGGCGGCGACTCCCTGGGCGTGGGCGGCGGCGTCAGCGTGTCCGCCATCTCCCAGGCCAGCGACCAGCTCCAATTGGCGAACGCGCAGCAGGCCCAAGGGACCCTGGCCCAGAGCACCGCGCTCCAGCAGGTGCTCTCCGGCGCGCAGGCGGCGTTCCCCGAGCCGGGCGCCAACGGGCTCTCCGCGCAGTTGGCGTCGTTCTGGCAGGCCTGGGACGCCATCGCGCAGAACCCCACCTCGCTGGCGGCCCGCACGCAGGTTGTGGACCTGGCCCAGAACATCACCACCACCCTCGGCCAGGCCAGCGGCCAGCTCACCCAGCTCGCCTCCAACGCGCAGTCGCAGCTCGGAACGATCGTGTCGGGGACCAACACCCTGCTGTCGCAGGTCGCCGAGCTCAACAACCAGATCGTCGAGGCCAAAGGGGCGGGCGCCAACCCGAACGCGCTGATCGACCAGCGCAACCAGCTGCTGTCGACCCTGGCCACCGACGTCGGCGCCGTCTCGCGCGACATGGGCGACGGCACCGTCATGGTCAGCGTGGGCGGCGTCGCCTTGGTCCAGGGCAGCTTCGCCGACACCCTCAAGCTGACGGGCACCGCCGGCTCCATGCAGCTCACCTCCGCGGCCAGCGGGGTGGCGCTGTCGGCCACCGGGGGGAGCGCCGCGGGCCTGCTGGGGGCGATCAACCAGTACCTGCCCTCGTACCAGGCGAACCTGGACACCGTGGCCAACGCCCTGGCCTCCACCGTCAACGGGCAGCTGGCCGCGGGCTACACCGCCACCGGCGCCTCGGGGGCTGCCGACCCCCTGTTCACCGGGTCGGGCGCGGCGGGGCTGGAGGTCAACGCGGCTGTCGTGGCCAACCCGCAGCTGATCGCCGCGTCGTCCACGAGCACCCTGCCCGACGCCACCAACGACGGCGCCAACGCCCAGGCCATGGCCGAGCTGTTCGACACCGCGACCGGTCCGGACCAGGCGTACCAGTCCTTCATCCAGACGCTCGGTGCCCAGGTCCAGAGCACCGACACCCAGGTCCAGGCGAACACCTCGGTGGCCAACGCCGCGCAGGAGAACCTTCAGGCCGTGGCGGGCGTCAACCCGGACCAGCAGATGATCCAGATGCTCTCCACCCAGCAGGCCTTCCAGGCGTCGGCCAAGCTGATCTCCACCGTGTCCACCATGATGCAGTCGCTCATGGCGGCCGTGTAGGGGCGTCGACATGACCGACCTCATGAGTGGCTCGATCAGCTACACCCCTTCGATCGTCGCGGACCAGCTGATCGCCAACATCGTGGCCAACCAGAGCCAGCAGGCCACCCTGGAGCAGCAGATCTCGACCGGCAACGCGATCAACGCGCCGTCCGACAACCCCGCGGGCGCCGCCGACATCCTGCAGGTCAACGCAGGGTTGGCCCGGGCCCAGCAGTACGCGGCCAACGCCACCGACGGCCTCGGCTGGCTGTCGCTGGGGAACTCGACGATGAACCAGGTCCTCTCGGCGCTCCAGAGCGCGCAGCAGGCCGTGCTGTCGGTCTCGAGCGCCAACCTCACCGGGTCGAGCGCGGCGCTCCAAGGGCTGGCCACCCAGGTCGACTCGGTGCGCCAGCAGCTCACCCAGCTGGCCAACACCCAGTACGGGGGCCAGGCCATCTTCGCCGGCACGGGCAACGTCTCGGCCGCCTACGACAGCTCGGGGAACTACGTGGGCGGCGGCGCCGCGCCCACCCGGACGGTGGCCTCGGGCGAGCAGATCCCGGTGTCGGTGACCGGCCCGGCCGTCTTCGGCACGGGGACCACCGGCCTGCTCAGCACCACCCCGGGTAGCCTGGGCGTGCTCGCCCAGATCTCCGCCGACCTACGAGCGGGCACCCCGGCGGCCCTGAACCAGGTGATGACGACCGACCTGCAGAACCTCCAGAACGCCATGTCGCAGGTCGAGGGCCAGGCCGCCGTGCTGGGCGCCAACTACCAGCGCATGCAGTCCTTCCAGCAGCAGGCCACCAACGCCCAGCAGGCGCTCCAGAGCGAGCTGTCGGGGATCCAGAGCACCAATCTCCCCCAGGCGATCACCCAGCTCGGGCAGGTCCAGAACTCGTATCAGGCGGCGCTGTGGGCCGCGTCCAAGGTGACGCAGGACTCACTCGTCCAATTCCTCGGTTGAGGTGGGAGCACACCGCATGTCGATGACCCAGTCCCGCACCAGCGACTCGGTGCTCGGCGGCCAGGGCCTGTCCCCCGCCGTCGACAAGGTCGTGCTCGAGTTCGCCACGGGCCTCCCTGGGTTCCCCGACGAGCACCGCTTCGTCCTCGAGGATCTCGGCCCCGCGCTCGAGCCCTTCTGCCGCATGCGATCGATCGAGCACCCCGACATCTGCTTCACGGTGATCCCACCGGGTGTCATCGTCCCCGACTACACGGTGGAGATCGACGTGGAGTCGGTGGAGCGGCTGGGCCTCCGCTCGGCCGACGACGCCGTGATCCTGGCCATCGTCACCCTCGCCCCCGCGCCCGAGCCGCCCAAGATGAACCTGCTCGGGCCGATCGTGGTCAACCGGCACACCCGGGCCGCCGCCCAGGTGGTCCAGCACGGTTCCGACTACGGGGTCGCCGTGCCGCTGGTGCCCCCGGGCTCGGCCGCTTGATCGGCTGCGCCGTCCTCGCCGCGCGCCGGCAGGACGGCGGCGAGACCCTCCACCGCCTCGCCGGAGGAGGCGGCCGCCTGGCGGTTCGCCTCCTGGATGGCGAGGTAGACCTCCTCACGATGGACCTCGACGTCGGGCGGCGCCTGGATGCCCAGGCGGACCTGGTCCCGGCCGATCGACAGCACCATGACCCGGACGTCGTGGCCGATGACGATCGCATCACGGGTCTTTCGGCTCAAGACCAGCATGGCTCTTCCCTCCGTGGATGTCTCGCCCTACGAGCGAGCCGACGCCGGTGCAACCGCGCACGTGCGCGCGGCCAGAGTATACGGGAGCACGCCCAAGGCCAGGGGATGGGCGCGCGCACCCTGTCCCCGGTCCCACAACCGCCGAGGCGGCGCCGGTAACGTTTCGCCGAGGGGACCGTCGGAAGGGGAATGCCATGAACGAAGAGCTCGATCTCAGGCAGTTCGCCACCGAGGCGCTCGGGACGGGCCTCCTGGTGTTCTTCGCCGTGGGTGTGGCCACCCTGTCCTTCGGCTACGAGGCCGCGGGCTCGAGCATCTCCGCCGGCGTCGTCGCCACGGCGCTCGCCTTCGGGTTCGTGCTGCTGTGCCTCGCCTACGCCCTGGGGCCCATCTCGGGGTGCAACGTCAACCCCGCGGTCACCATCGGCTTCCTCTTTTCGGGTCGCATGAAGCTGCGCACCGCCATCGGCTACTGGATCGCCCAATTCGTGGGCGGCATCCTCGGCGCCCTCGTCCTCTACGCGGTGTTCTCCCAAGCCCCGACGTACCACAAGGCCACCGTGGGACTGGGCACCAACGGCTACGACACGCACTCGCTCATCCACCTCAGCGCCGGCGGCGCCTTCCTCGCCGAGGTGATCCTCACCTTCCTCTTCGTGTTCGTCGTGCTGGCGGTGACGGCCAAGGGCACGACGTCGCCCTACGCGGCGCCGGTGGCCATCGGCCTCGCACTGGCGACGGTGCACCTCATCGGCATCCCGTTGACGGGCACCTCCGTCAACCCGGCCCGCTCGTTCGGCCCGGCCCTGGTCGTCGGCGGCGACGCCCTCAAGCAGGTGTGGCTCTTCATCGTGGCCCCTCTCGTCGGCGGCATCGTGGCCGCCTTCGTGAGCCGGCTCGTCGTCCTCGGCGACATCGAGCTGACCGGCGGGAAGCCGCTGGCCGAGGCCGAATGACGACCGCAGGTTCGCGCTCCCGTCACCAAGAATTAGCCTCTGAGCTGGGAGTTCGTCGGGTGCAGGCCTGGAACCACGAAACACGTAATAAGTAAGGTGCGATCGGGCGGAGAACCGGAATCGATGTGTGTGCCATGACGCCTGAGTCCGACATCCCCCAGGGCCTGCGACCGCCCATCCGGGTCGTCCCTCCTGTCCCGTCGGTCCAGGAGCCGGACCAGCAAGGCGACGACGAGGCCCTCGAGGCGGTCGCGTCCTCGCTCTCGCACGTCGCTGGGCTCATGGACCATCTGACGGAGCAGCTGACCCGGCTCACCGACGCCTTCGGGCGCTCTCGAGCCGCCCGGGTGACCGAGGCCGAGATCGGCCGGCTCTTCGTCGAAGCCCAGGCGCACGTCGACGGATCGGTCGCAGAGGCCGAGCGACGGGCGGGCGAGATCGTCGCCAAGGCGAACCTGGACGCGGTGGCGATCGTCGCGGGGGCGAGGGCGCAGGCCGCCTCCATCATCGACCAGGCCAACGCCGAAGCGGCCCGGATCGCCGACGAGGCTCGGCGACAGGCGATGCTCGACCCCGAGGCGACCTCCCGGCTCTCGGACACGATCGAGACCTTCGCCAAGATGAACGACACGATCGTGTCCGAGCTGACGAGGCTGCGCGCCTCGCTGTCGTCGGCCACGGCCATGCACCCCGGCCCCACGGCGACCGCAGCACCGGGCCTGCCGCCGACCGCACCGACCGCACCGCCCACCCCGCCCGTGCCCGGGGGAGCGGTCCCGACCCCGTCTCCATCGGTCGGCCCGTCCCCTGCGCCGGGCACCACGGCCACCGTCCCCGCTCCCGCGCCGCGGGCTGGTGTGCGCCGCGAGCCGATGCCGACCTATCCGCCACCGCCACCCCCCGGTGGACCGCCGGCGGGGATGAGCCAACCGCACCCCCTCGCCGGGTGACACGCTCCTGCCGGTGTCTCAGACGGTCGCCGGCAGGAGGGCGCTCAGCCCGACGAACAGGAAGTAGACGCCGGCGACCCAGATCGGCGTGACCAGGACCCAGCTCGCCTTCCCCAGTCGTGTCCGGATGCGCCCCTGGGAGAGCCCGAGCGCGACCAACAGGGCGGCCGCGAGGACGACCTCGGGAAGGTATCGCCAGTTCCACCCTGTCGAGCCGACGGCGATCGCCTCGTACCGAACGCGATGACGGGCGGCCTGGCCCGACACCGTCGGCATCTGCAACGAGGCGACGACGATCAGGCGCTGGGTGGCGAAGAACCTCGGCGTGCACGTCGTGAGGGTCAGCCGGTTGTCCCCCTGGTCGTTCAGGACGGCGACGTCACTGGGCGACACGGCGAAGGGAGCCATCGACACGACGTAGGTGAGGCGCCGCCCGCTGGTCGAGGTCAGGTAGATCCGATCGCCCGCTGCCAGCTGGTCGAGCTCGTCGAACGGTGCGCCATGCGTGGTCCGGTGTCCCGCGATGGCGACGTTCCCCTGCTGGCCGGGCATCGACGTCCCCACGTAGTGTCCTGGACCCTGGGCGAGGTCGGTCTGGTTGGTGCCCTGCACCACGTACTGGTCGAGCGCGATCGCCGGGATCTGCAGATGCGCCACCGGCGTCCCCTCGGGCGGTTGCGCGACCCCTGGTCCCGCCGGCAGCAACGGCCTGCTCGCCGTCGTCGACACGTGCGGGACCCGGGCGTGGAATTCGGAGGCGAGCGCGACCTGGGCGTGATGGTTCGAGATGCTCGTGCCCCACAGGAGCCACGCGGCGAACAGGATCATGAGGAGCCCGATGTTGCGGACCCACGTCGCCGCGACGTACATCCGCCGACGCCGCACCGTGCCGGCGTCGCGCCGCGGCGCCGGCAGGACCACCACGGGTGGCGCGCCGCTCGCCACCGGGATCGCCCTGCCCACGGCGACCGGCATGGCGGGCATGGCGGGCATGGCCGGGACGGCCGGCATGGCCGGGACGGCCGACACGGCCGGCACGATCGCGGGCGCCCCTCGGACCGTCGCCGAGACCGGTCCGCCGTCGGGCTCGGAAGCGGCCACCGCGCCGGACTCGGCATCGACGGTGCGCGCCACCCGGAAGGCGAGGCGGATCGCCCTGCCCACGGCCACGTCCCGGGGTTCGAGGGCACGACAGCGGGCCCAGATCTCGTCCCAGGTGCTGACCGTCACGGTCCGTTCGGGATCGGCCCGCCGGGCCCGCGCCACGGCGTCGTCGATCAGGCGCTCGGCGAAGGTCCGCCCGATGGCGGGCACGTCACCGTCGAATTCGGCGTCGCCGGCCGCGGGGCCGTCGACGCGCCGCACAGTCGCGATCACGCTCTCCACCGACACCGCCCTACTGCTTGAGGCTCACGAAGGCGGTCTCCCGAGGCGCCATGGGCGTCTGCGAGGCCGGTGGTCCCCCCGCCGCCTGCGTCGGTCCGGGGGTGCCGGCAGCCGCCTCGCTCACCGGCGACGCCACCGCCGACGCCTTGGCCACGGCCAGGCGCGTCTGCGTGGGCGACGCCTGCGCCCGGAGGAGCTCGTCGGCGAAGGACACGAGGAAGGCCCGGTTGACGGCGAGCGCCCGGTCGGCAGGGGACGTGCCCAGCGCGCCCCCGAGGTCGGAGAGGCTCGTGCCCCGGGGAAGCGTGACCTGCGCGCGCACCTGCCCGTCGAGGAGATAGAGGACCAGGCGCTCGTAGCGCACCGCCTGACCGGGCAACTTGACGGGGACGATCCAGTAGACGATCGACCAGCTCTGATGGTCGGCCGTGTACGACAACGTCTGCCCGACGATCCCGCCGGCCAGGCGCACCTGGGCGACGTTGCGCAACGAGAACCCGTGGAACTGGTAGCACGCCTCGATCCCGTAGGCGGCGAAGCTCTGGAGGTTCCCGGAGTCGATCACGTCGAAGGTCATGCCCAGGTCGCTGTGCAGGTCCCCGCCGCCCGCGTCCGGCTGGAACGAGTACCGGTCCCACGTGGAGTCGTCGCCGAACAGCGGCTTCGCCCAGTCGAAGGTCGCGACCTGGCTGACCGTCCAGCCGCCGGGGGCCACCGGCGCGGTCCGGTACGCCAGCAGGCGGGGCGTGCCCGACGCGTCGGCGACCAGGTTGTAGGAGCGGAGCCCGGCGTCGGCCGCGCCCAGGACGATGGCCGAGGCCGCCACGACCGCCAGCGCAGTGAACGGCCGAAAGCCCCGTGCCGACGGTGCAGGGCGCGTCGGCGCGTCGAGATCCCGCCGGAGCACGGTGAGGCCGGGGATCTCGAGGCCGATCGGATGCAGCAGGAGCACCATGATCAGCACGCCGATGCTGAAGGTCACGAGGCCGACGAACGGGTGCAAGACGCCGATGGCGATGTGCTCACCCCACTCCTTTCCGGCCCAGAAGATGAAGAGCAGCCTGCCGATGTTGATGCACCACAGGAGGAGCATGCCGCCGAACAGCCAGAGCGCCTTGCGGAGGCGAGGCCCGCGCACGATCGCTCCGAAGGCGACCCCGATGAGGAGGAAGCCGACGATCCCGTTCACGCCGGAGCACGCCGAGACCACGCTGAGGTCGAAGCTGGCACCCCGGTGGGTCACGGAGAAGATCGAGTAGTCCGAGTTGGTGGAGGCGGTGGCCAGCGGCAGGAGGTGCACTGCTGCGTGCAGGCCGGCCAAGGTCAGCGTGGTGAAGGCGTTGAGCACCCACAGGAGCACCATGGTGTACGGGAGGGGCCAGGCGAGGAACAGGTACCCCACGGCCAGCTTCTGTCGCCACAGGACGCGAGTGCCGAAGAGGATGGCCACGGCACCGGCGACGAAGAACGGCAACGACAGGAGGTCGAGCCGGTACACCCAGAACATCGCCGAGAGCTTGCCGGGAAGCCACACCTCGATGGTGATGGCCAGCATGACGAGGGGGATGCCCACGATGTAGTCGACCTGGCGGTCGTTGATGTCCGGCTCCGGACGGAGGGGGCGGGCCCGCAGCGCGGCGAGGGCCACCGCGATGAAGGGCACGAGGCTGGCGTATGCGAGGGGGGTCTCGAGCCCGGCGCTCTGGACCAGGGTCTCGAGCGAGTAGCTGTAGGCCACGACGACGGCGACGCCGAGCACGGCGAGCTTGATCGTGGTCCTGGTCCGCTCGGGCCATTCGCTCCAGCGCCGCTCCCAGCCCGGGATCGCCCGCCGCGTTCTGCTG
>DASPTT010000084.1:0-4283 GCA_035623275.1 Acidimicrobiales bacterium | reverse complement strand
GATCAGGTGCGCTGTGGCCAGCCGGTACAGCGTGCTGTCCATCGCCCGTCGCTCACGGGCCCCCATCGTGACGGCGTCGCTCACCGTCCGAGCCTCAGCCGTCTGCGCGCCCAGGGGCAGGGTCCGACGGCCGTCACGTGTGGGGTCGAGGACCTCCACCACCCGGGCCACGGCGCCGTCGAGGTCGCCGGATGCGGTGTCGACCAGGGTGGCGGCGGGCCAGGGCCGATGGGCCCGTGCCAGCTCGCGCACCACGGCCCCACCGGCGCCCGACAGATCGCCCCCCGTCGAACGCCGGTGGTCGGCTCGGTGGGCGGCCAGCTCGACCGGTGTGACCGTCTCGACGACGGCGAAACCACTCGAGCTGTCCGCGGCGAGGGCCTCGGCCTCCGCCCGCCACCGTGGATCGCCGAAGGTGGCGTCGAGGATGACCGGCTGCCCGTGCGCCAGTGCGATGCGGGCCCGGTCCAGGAGCGTCGTGTAGGTCGCAGCGGTGCGCTCGGGCCGGTAGGGGCCGGTGCCATGGGAGGCGACGAGGGGCGGGCCGTTCCCGGCGACGCCTTCGAGCTCTCGGCGCACGGCGTCGGAGCGCAGCACCGGCCACCCCAGCACCTCGCCGGCGGCCGCCGCCACGGTGGACTTCCCCGTGCCGGGGAGCCCGCTCACGATCCCGAGCACGACCCGCCCGGCACGGAGGTGGTCGAGCGCCAGGTGCAGGAGCCGGTCCGCGTCGGCCGAGGCCGCCTCGCCCGCGCCGACGGGGTGGGGCCGGCCACCCAGGCATGCCACCAGGGCGCGCACCATCGCCCGCTGCGCCACGTAGTAGTGGAGCAGCGCGGGTGGGAAGCGATCGCCGGCGGCGGCCTCGTAGCCGCGCACGAGGGCGGCGGCCGCGTCGTCGGCCCCGAGTCGTTCCAGGTCCATCGCCAGAAAGGCGACGTCGGCCACCACGTCAACATGGCGCAGTCGGGGATCGAACTCCACGGCGTCGATCACCCGGGGCCCGTCGTCGAGGAGGAACACGTCGGACGCCTGGAGGTCGCCGTGACCGTCGCAGACATTCCCGCGGGCGATGCGCTCGTCGAAGAGTGCTCCCCGGCCCCGGAGGAATCGCCGGGCCAGGGCGTCGGCCTCGTCGAGGGCGCCGGCGTCGAGGTCCGCCCGGAACGGCGCGAGGCCCGCCATGAGGTCGTCCCACGTGCGCTGCAGCGCCTCGAGCCCGCCGTCGCGGTCGATGTCGTCGGAGCGATCGGCCTCCCGGTGGAACCGGGCCAGCAGTCGGGCCACGGCGGCGACGCCGGTGACGACGCCCGGGTCGCCGCGGCGGACCATCGACTCGAGGCTCCGCTCGGCGGGGAGCCTGCGCATGACCACCGCGTGGTCGAGGACGCGGTCGCCCAGGCGCACGTCCGCCACGCCGAGGTAGACGTCAGGGGCGAGACGCCGGTTGCAGCGGACCTCCTCCTCGCAGGCAGCGCGCCTGGCCTCCAACGTGGAGAAGTCGGCGAAGGGGAGCCGCACGGGCTTCTTGACCTTGACCACCACGTCGGGGTGGAGGAAGAGGACGGAGAGGTGCGTCTCGACGACCGACACGGGCAATTGTGGGCCCGTGCGGCCGAGGTGCAGCAGGGGCGAAGGTCACCAGCGGGGTGGTCGGCCGGCGCCGCCGGCCTGAAGAGCCGGCCGGTCCCTCAGCCGCGGGCGTCGGCCCAGGGGGCGTCGCTCGATGCATCGATGATCTCCTGGACCAGCTCGAGCTGCGCGCCGTAGAGCGCCACGACCCTGGCCGTGTCGCGGGCCTCGATGTCGGCGAGGCCCGTCAGGTGGCGCTCGACGAACAGCTCCGGGTCGAGGGGCGCCAGGAAGAGCCGCAGGACCCGGAGGAAGCGGCTCTGCAGCGGCCGCAGGACCAGCTCCAGGTCCGGACTGCGCGACGCGGTGAGCAGCGTCCAGAAGAACTGGCCGATGTGCCCGGCAGCCTCGTCGGGGTCGCCGGCGCGCAAGGACGACACGTAGCAGGCCGAATGGCGGCGCAGCTCGGCGAGGTCGTCGTCGGTGAGCTGCGGGAGCGCCCGGGCCAGCGCGCCGAGCCCCACGGCCCGGTACATGTCGACGGTCGAGGAGGCGAGGGCGCGGTCCAGCGGGGCGACGTGCGGCCGGCCCATGGGGTCGAGCTCCACCAGGCCCTCGCCCACCAGCTGCATCACCGCGTCGCGGGCGTCCCCTTCGTCGGCCTCGAGGAACGCGGCGAGCGCCGCGGTCTCCACCGGCTCGCCCGGCGCGGGCATGCCGTTGATGATCGCCCGACGGAGCCGGTGCACCACGGCGGAGTCGATGCGCGCCGCGGCCCGCGGCCGGACCGTCGCCGACGCCCGGACCTGCTCGGCCGTCTGGACGGTGTCGGGGACCCGCTCGAGCACCTCGTCGACGAGCGTCTCGGCGATGAGGAGGCCGGGGACGCCCGCCACGCAATGGAGGAGCTCGCCGACGGTTGGGACCTCCGGCAGGGCCAGTCGGTACCAGCGGTCCTTGCCTGCGACCGCCTCGCACAGGGCCCAGCGGATTCCCTTCAGGGTATGGCCGCGGTAGAGGGTCCAGCGGAGGTGGGGGAGCCGGATGACCGTCGGCGGGCGGATCCACACCGGGCTCTCGTCCGCGACGTGCCCGAAGACCTCGTCGTCCCATGCTGTCACCTGTCGTCCTCCCCCGAACGCAGGGACGTCATTGTGCCGGAACGGCGTGTTACGGGGCCTTGACAGTGTGCCGTGGCCAACGAACACCACAGCTCACGACGTGAGCCGGGCCGCGCGGCGCTCACTGCGCCGTGACGTGCGTCTTCGCCAGCCGCTGGAGCAGCGCCACCGCCACCGGGGCGTCGGCGTCCGCCGCCAGCTCGGCCCGCTGTCCGGCGCCGTCCGGGACAGGTGTCGAATCCCCGGCCGCCGGCGCCGCTCCCGGCGACAGCTCCACGCAGACGGGCACGCCGGCATGGAGCCGGTCGTGCGCGGCCAGCAGGGCTCGTCCCTCCTCCGTGTCGGGCGCGACGGCGTCCACCACCACGTCCGCCTGCGAGGCGAGCGGGCACGGCGCGCCCGCCAGGGCCGGACAGGCGCGGTGCACGGCCGGGCCGGAGCACACGACCACCTCGAAGCCCGCGGCGCGTACCTCGGTCTCGTGGTGCCAGCGACCGCCCGATGCCTCGACCAGCACCCGCGGCGCCCGGTGGGGGCCCGGCCACGGGGGTGTGCGGCCCGAGGTGCCCATGACGACGCGGACGATCGATGGCCGTTCGGAGTGGTCGATGGTGGCATAGCCCCGCGACCGGGCCAGCGCCAGCATGCGGCGGTTCTCGACCAGGACGTCCGCCTGGATGTTGGTCACGCCGCGTTCGCGCGCCGCCTCGAAGAGCGCGTCGAGCAGGTACGGGCCCAGCCAGCCCCGCCAGTGCTGCGCCACCGTGATGCCGAGGTCGGCACCACCCTGCGGCAGGGGCTCGTAGCTCGTCTCGGCGACGATCCGGGCCGTGCCGTCGGCCTCCTCGACGACGGCCACCAGCCCGATCCCGCCCCGGGCCCGCGGGCTCAGGATGCGCTCGATCGTCCGGGGCGGCGGCACATGGGCCTGGAAGAAGCGCCGGTACAGGTCGTCCTGGTCGAGCGCCGCGTACATCGCGGTCAGCGCATCGGCGTCCTCGGGCCGCGACTCGCGGATGGTGAGCCGTCGCCCGGCGCCCACGGCGAGCTGCCGGTCACGGACGGTCGCTGCCGCGTCAGCCACCGGTCGCCCCCCGCCCCGCGCTCGCCTGCCGCGCCCAGCGCGTGACCACGCGTTCCTCGCGCTCGCGTTCCTCGAGGCGCAGGACCAGTGTGCGCAACGTCTCTTCGAGCGCGGGGATGCGATGCCGCTCCAGGGCGCGCAGGCGACGCTGCACGGTCGCCAATCCGGCCTCCACTTCGCGCAGGGCGGTGCTGTCCACCGCGTGCGCGACCGCCGTCTCGACGGCATGCCGGTAGGCGGCGGCCGCGGGGCCGACGGCGGCGTCGGCCGCGGCGAGCTCCGCGGGCTCGACGTCGGGCAGCGCCACGTGCGCGTCGTCGGGATGGCGCACACCCATCGAGTTCCGCCACACCACCTGCACCTCGGCTCGTCCCGTCACCGGTCCCGCGGCACGCGCCATCGCCGCCGTCCCGCCGAGCAGGCCGGCCCGCAGACCCCAGCGCTGAGCGTCCTCCAACGCCGTTGCCCAGCGGCGCCCGCTCTCCGCTACCCGGCGAGCCAGACGC